>CAJMRV010000012.1 GCA_905215795.1 uncultured bacterium
GGTGGAAACCTTGAGGGCGGGGAACCCTTTTGTTCTCAAAGGTGAAGCCTTCAGCCTATGGGTTCCTTAGCCCCCGTCTATTGCGTCGCGGGGCCGCTTTCATTACCATCAGAAGAATGATCCGGGGCCTTGAACCACAATAAGTAGTATGTACTACGAAATTTGCTTCAAGACCTGGACCCCTCCGCGGCCCCCGCCGGAGGGCGTCCGCCCCGCCTGAATTCCTTCACCAAGACCCGGCGCCCCGGGCGGCGGAAGCCGCCCTTGAAAAGTGGGCGCCAGGACCGCGTTCCCTTTCCGTGGTGGACCACCGCGGGACGCGGCCCCGACGTTATCCGAGAGTACCGATGAGTGTCCAGATTGATTTGAACCGCGACAAGCTTTTCGACGAGCTTGGCCTGATGCGACTGCGCGAGAGCTACATGCGCGACGATGAGAAGAGCCCCCAGGAGCGCTTCAAGTTCGTCGCCGAGACCTTCGGGTCCGACCCCGATCACGCCCAGCGCATTTATGACTACGCGAGCCGCCACTGGCTGAGCTTCTCCACGCCGATCCTTGCGTTCGGCCGCACGAAGAAGGGCCTTCCCATCTCGTGCTTCCTCTCCTACATGCACGACTCGGCCGAGGGCCTCGTCGACACGCTCTCCGAGGTGAACTGGCTCTCGATGCTCGGGGGCGGCGTGGGCATCCACGTCAACATCCGCTCGGCCGACGAGAAGAGCGTGGGCGTGATGCCCCACCTGAAGGTCTACGACGCCTCGTGCCTCGCCTACCGCCAGGGCTCGACGCGCCGCGGCTCCTACGCGGCCTTCCTCTCGATCGACCACCCCGACATCATCCCCTTCATCGAGATGCGAAAGCCCACGGGCGACCAGAACCTGAAGGCCCTGAACCTCCACCACGGCGTGAACATCTCCGACGCGTTCATGAGGAAGATCGAGGAGAGCATGCGCGATCCCGACGCCGACGACAGATGGGAGCTCAAGCACCCGAGCACGGGCGAGGTGATCGAGACGGTCTCCGCGCGCGACCTCTGGCAGCGCATCCTCGAGATGCGCATGCACACGGGCGAGCCCTACCTGATCTTCACGGACACCGCCAACCGCGCGCTCCCGTCGTGGCTGAAGGACAAGGGCCTTCGCATCAACGGCTCGAACCTCTGCACGGAGATCTTCCTCCCGACGAACAAGGACCGCACGGCCGTGTGCTGCCTCTCGAGCGTCAACCTCGAGTACTTCGACCAGTGGCGCCACTCCCCGCAGTTCATCCAGGACACGCTCGAGTTCCTCGACAACGTCCTGCAGTACTTCATCGAGCACGCCCCCGATCCCATCGCGCGCGCCCGCTACTCCGCCATGCGTGAGCGCTCCGTCGGCCTGGGCGCCCTGGGCTTCCATGCCTACCTCCAGAAGAACGGCATCGCCTTCGAGTCCGTGGTCGCCAAGGTGACCAACATGGCCATGTTCCGCCACATCCACGACGCCTGCGAGGCGGCCGACAAGGTGCTCTGCGAGCGCCGCGGGGCCTGCCCGGACGCCGCCGAGTCGGGTGTGATGCGCCGCTTCTCGCACTGGATGAGCGTCGCCCCGAACGCGAGCTCCTCGCTCATCATGGGCGGCACGAGCCCCTCGATCGAGCCCACGCGAGCCAACATCTACCGCCAGGACACGATCTCCGGGGCCTACATCATGAAGAACCGCTTCCTGAAGGCCGAGCTCGCCAAGCGCGGCATGGACACCGACGAGGTGTGGGCCGACCTGATCGCCCACGACGGCTCGGTCCAGCACCGCGACGACCTCCCGCAGGACGTCAAGGACGTCTTCAAGACGGCGATCGAGATCGACCAGCGCTGGATCATCGAACTCGCGGCCGACCGCCAGAAGTTCATCGACCAGGGTCAGTCCGTGAACCTCTTCTTCCCGCCCGACGTGTCGATCCCGTACCTGCACGCCTGCCACTTCCTCGCCTGGAAGAAGGGCCTGAAGAGCCTCTACTACAACCGCTCGGACAAGCTGAGGAAGGCCGACCGCGTCGGCATGCAGCTCGAACGCCGCCGGATCGAGGACGAGATCGACATGAAGGCCGTGGCCGACGACTCGACGTGCCTCGCCTGCGAGGGTTGAACGATGACGAACGAAAAGGATATGGAAATGGACGAAAAGACGATCGCGGACGCCGCCCCGGCTCAGCCCGCCGCCGCGGGCCTGCTCGACTCGCGCAACTACTACAAGCCCTTCAACTACCCCTGGGCCTACGAGGCTTTCATGCAGAGCGAACAGATGCACTGGCTCTGGACCGAAGTGCCCATGCTCGAGGACGTCAAGGACTACAACCAGAAGCTGAGCGAAAGCGAGAAGGACTTCCTGACGAAGATCCTGCGCTTCTTCACCCAGGGCGACATCGACGTCTCCGGGGCCTACGTCAACACGTACCTCCCGAAGTTCAAGCAGCCCGAGGTGCGCATGATGCTCTCGAGCTTCGCCGCGCGCGAGGCCGTGCACATCGCCGCCTACTCGCACCTGATCGAGACGCTCGGCCTTCCCGAATCGATCTACAACGAGTTCCTCCAGTACGAGGCCATGGCCGCCAAGCACAACTTCTTCAACCGCGTGAGCGACTCGAAGAACGAACTCGCGGCCCAGATCGCCGCCTTCTCGGCGTTCACCGAGGGCATGCAGCTCTTCTCCTCGTTCGTGATGCTCCTCAACTTCACCCGCAACGGGACGATGAAGGGCATGGGCCAGATCATCGCCTGGTCGATCGCCGACGAGACGCTCCACACCGAGTCGATGATCCGCATCTTCCGCGAGTACATCAAGGAGAATCCGGAACTCTGGACCGATGAGCTCAAGAGCAAGATCTACCACATCGCCGAGGTGATGGTCGACCTCGAGGACGCCTTCATCGACCTCGCGTTCGGCGTCTCCGAAATGAAGCGCCTCACCCGCGGCGAAGTCCGCGACTACATCCGCTACATCGCCGACCGCCGCCTGACGGGCCTCGGCATGAAGGGGATCTTCGGCTCCAAGAAGAACCCGCTCCCGTGGGTCGACGCCATGCTCGGCGTCTCGCACACGAACTTCTTCGAGAACCGCGTCGTCGACTACGCCAAGGGCGCCCTGACGGGCGACTGGGGCGAGGTTTGGGGCTCCGCGGCCGAGAAGCCGCGCGTCAAGGAGTTCAAGGAGGAGCAGCAGCTCCCCCTGCAGGACCTCTCGCTCTGATCACTCTGAAGCACTGATCAGCCGGAAGGCGCCCCAAAGGGCGCCGCGTCCAAAAAAACAAGGGCTGTTCCACCCAATGCGGCGGAGCAGCCCTTTTCTCATTTCTCTCATGCGTGAAGGGGGTTCACCCTTCGACCGTTACTTCGTGCCGAAGCCCTTCTTCTCAAGGTAGGCGCGGATGAACGGACGGCGTTCCTTGACGAGGAGCGGTGGGAGCGAGCCCGACCAGTTCGCTTCGCGGGCGCCGCGGCTGCGGGTCTTGTAGTAGTGGCGCACGACTTCGTCGTACTCGTCGAGCTTTTCCTTCGGGTAGTCGCTGTAGCGGTTCTCAAGGAACGTGGCTTCGAGCGGGAGTCGCGGCTTGAGTTCGTTCTTGTAGGCGGGGTGCCCGAAGGCGATCCCGAGGAGCGGGACCACATTGTCGGGAAGATCGAGGAGACGGTCCGCCTCCTCGATGCCGTTGCGGATTCCACCGATGAAGCATCCGCCGAGTCCGAGGCTCTCGAGGGCCGTCATAGCGCTCTGGGCGGCGATGCCCGTGTCGACCGTGGCGGTGAGCAGGTGCTCGGTCCAGCCGGCGTCGGCGTCCGGGCAGAGGGCCTTGTTCCTGTGCATGTCGGCGCAGAAGACCCAGAATTCAGGGGCGGCCTCGACGTGCTTCTGGTTGCCCGAAAGGCGGGCGAAGGCCTTCCTCAGTTCGGGGTCGGTCACGCGGATGATCGTGACGAGCTGCAGGAAGCTCGAGGTGGAGGCCGCGCGGACCGCTTCGGCGATGGCGAGGCGGTCCTCTTCGGAGACGGCCTCGTCGGTGAAGTCGCGCACGGAGGTGTGGGTGCGCATGAGGTCGATGACGTCGTATCGGTTGCAGGTCATGGTCTGTGTGTCCGTTTTGCTACGTTGATGGAATGCCCTGCCGGGCCGGCGGCCGCCCGTTTTAAAAAGGGCGTCCCGGCGCGGGAACGGGGAAGGGATGATGCAGTCATTATCCGACGAAGCCGTAAGGGTATTCGGAGGCCATTTGTAAAATTCTATGTCAACATGTAACCAAAGGTGCCGAAAGGGGCTTTTCATGCGGTTCCCGACGGAAGTGGACACACGTTCCGATTGAAAGGGGGGAGGGGAAAACGATAATACGCTGAAAAACATTTTTTCAATTTGTCGAAAAGTCCCGTTGTCCAACGGGCGCATTGGGTTTCAGGCGAACTAAGCCGAAAGGATGAACCCGTAGGGGGAATGGCGCGGTGCGTATTAACTTTTTTACAATGATATGAAACCACGCGGAGACCGTTCCGCAGAGTCCTTTGGATCTTGTTTGATAAGGAGAGAGTCCATCATGATCAAGAAAATCCTCGCCGCCGGCATCCTCGCCGGTTTCGCCCTCGCAGCCCAGGCCCACTTCGGGATGGTGATTCCCAACCACGCCATGGTCGTCGACCAGGCCCAGGCCGACCTCAAGCTCGACGTCGCCTTCGCCCATCCGATGGAGAGGAACGGCATGACGATGGTCAAGCCGGCCGCCATGGAGGTCTTCGTCGACGGCAAGAAGCAGGACCTGCTCGGCAAGCTCGTCGAAGAGAAGTTCTTCGGCAAGGAGGCCTGGAGGCTCGACTACAAGATCACCCGTCCGGGCGTCTACCAGTTCGCCGTCGAACCCAAGCCCTATTGGGAGCCCGCCGAGGACAAGTTCATCGTCCACTACACCAAGGTGATCGTGCCCGCCTTCGGCGATGACGAGGGTTGGGACGAACCGACCGGCATCAAGGCCGAGATCGTTCCGCTCACCCGTCCGTGGGGCAACTACGCCGGCAACACCTTCCAGGGTCAGGTCCTCTTTGAAGGCAAGCCCGTCCCGAACGCCGACGTCGAGATCGAGTACTACAACAAGGCGGGCGACAAGGAGGCCCCCAACGACTACTACTCCCCGCAGGTCGTGAAGACCGACCCGAACGGCATCTTCACCTACACGGCGCCGTGGGCCGGCTGGTGGGGCTTCTCCGCCATCAACGAGGCCCCGTTCAAGATCAAGCATGACGGTGAGGACAAGGACGTCGAGATCGGCGCGGTCCTCTGGACGCAGTTCGGCGGGAAGTAAGCCATGCACATCGCTGAAGGCGTGCTGTCGGCCCCGGTGATCCTCTCCGGGGCGGCGCTCTCGATCGGTGCCGTCGGCTACGGCCTCAGGAAGCTCCCCCAGGACAACCTGATCCTCGCGGGGCTCGTCGGGGCGGCGTTCTTCGTCGCCTCCCTGATCCACGTGCCGGTGGGCTTCTCGAGCGCCCACCTGATACTGAACGGCCTTGTGGGGATCGTCCTCGGCTGGGCCGCCTATCCGGTGATCTTCGTGGCGCTCCTGCTCCAGGCCGTCCTCTTCATGTTCGGCGGCCTCACCACGCTCGGCGTGAACACGTTCACGATGGGCACGGGGGCGCTCCTGGCGGGCGCGCTCTACCGCACGATCGCCCGCCGCTCCGACGCGGCCGTCCTGAGGAACGACGCCGCGGCGTTCATCGCGGGGTTCTCCGGGGTGCTGATCTCGGCCTTCCTCACGGCGCTCGCGCTCGCCTTCACGAGCGAGGGCTTCGCCGCTGCGGCAGCCGCGCTCTTCACGGCGCACCTGCCGATCATGGCCGCCGAGGGCGTCCTGACGGTGCTCGTCGTGCGCTACCTGAGGCGCTCGGGCAATCCGCTCGTGCTCCAGGGCTTGCATTGAACACGGAGGAGCCTCTCCTCCCGGTTGGTGGGGACCCCCGCCGCGGCCAAGGCCACGGCGGGCCTTTCCCGTCCGGCCGCCCTCCCGAACAAGGAACCAAAAGGGAATGATGAAGATCAAGAATTTATTCATGGGCACGCTCGTCGCGGCCTCGCTCATGACCACCACAGCGGCCATGGCCCACCGCGTCAATGTGTTCGCCTGGGTCGACGGCGACGAGGTGCACACCGAGAGCAAGTTCTCGGGCGGCACCCTCGTGCGCTCGGGCGGCATCACCGTCAAGGATGAGAAGACGGGCGCCGTCGTCAACCAGGGCACCACCAACGACAAGGGCGAGTATTCCTTCCGCCTGCCGGAGGGCTTCGCGAAGACGGGCCACGGCCTCGTCGTCGAGATCAGCGCGGGCGAGGGCCATCGAAACACGTGGACCGTCCAGCCCGATGAAATCTCGGCGGACGCCTCCGCCGCAGCGGAAGCGACGAACGCTCCCGCTGCTCCTGCTGCGGCCCCGGCCGCTCCGGCTGTCCAGACTGCTGCTGCGGCGGCCACGGCTACCACGGCGGCTCCGGCCGGCGCTCTCACCCGCGCCGAGGTCGAGGAGATCGTCGACAAGGCGCTCCAGCGCCAGCTCAATCCGATGAAGCGCACGCTCGCCGAGGCGCTTGACCCGTCGATCAAGGTGAGCGACGTCGTCGGCGGCATCGGCTGGATCTTCGGCCTCTTCGGCGTGGCGGCCATCTTCTCGAACCGCCGCCGCGGTCGTGAGGACGCCGGGAAGAAGGAGGCCTGATGCAGGCGCCCGGCCTCAGGGGGCTCGCCGCCGTCGACCCGAGGGCGAGGCTCATTTCGTGCCTCGCGGTCGTCTTCGTCTTCGCGCTCCTGACGCGCGTGGACGCGGCGCTCCTCGCGCTTGTGACCGCCCTTGTCTGGCGGTCGACGCAGCCCTTTGAAAGGGGCTTTACGGCGAGGCTCGCCTCGGTGAACCTCTTCGTCGCGCTTCTCTGGCTCGTCACCCCGTGGACGACGCCGGGCGAGACGTGGTGGCGCTGGGGCTGGTTTACCTTCACCCATGAGGGGGTCCTCCTCATGGTGCTCCTCACGCTGAAGTGCAACGCCGTCTTCCTCGCCTTCGACGCCTTCCTCTCGCGGATGAGTCCGACCGACCTCGCAAGGGGGCTGATGGGACTGGGGTGTCCTGCGAAGCTCACGACGCTCCTTTTATTGACCGCCCGTCAGATCGACGGGTTGAAGCGCATCAAGGACGCCCTCGAGGAGTCCGCGAAGCTGCGCGGCTTCGAGATGCGCTTTACCATGCACACGTACCGCACCGTCGCGGCCTTCGTCGGGATCCTCATGATCCGCGCCTACAGGAAGAGCCGCGTTTTGTCCGAGGCCCTTGAACTGCGCGGATTCAACGGCACGTGGCCCGCGGTGCACTTTCACCGGCTCTCCGCCTCCGACATCGCCTTCACGGTCGTTTCGGTAGCCGCCGCCGTGCTGGTCGCCCTCTGCGACGCGACCGCCTTCTTCGGCCACGCTCCGTCGGCCGCCGCCTTCCTTTCCGGAGCCCTCTCATGAACGACAACCAAACGCCGCTCCTCTCCCTTGAACACCTCGCTTTCGCCTACAAGGCGGACGCCCCGGTCTTCACCGACGCCTCGCTCTCGCTTTTTCCTGGTGAAACGGTCGGCCTCTGGTCGGAAAACGGCAGCGGGAAGACGACGCTTCTGAGGCTCGTGACGGGGCTCGAAGTGAAGGCCTCGGGCCGCATCCTCCTCGAGGGGCGTCCCGTGGAGACGCCCGAGGACTTCCGGGCGCTCCGGCGCCGCGTGGGCTTCGTGCTCCAGAACGCCGAGAACCAGCTCTTCTTCCCGGAGGTCTTCGACGACGTGATGTTCGGTCCGAAGAACCTCGGCGCCACCGACGAGGAGGCGCAGGCCGCCGCGTGGAAGGCCCTCAAGGCCCTGAAGGCCGAGGACCTTGCGTATTCCGAGAGCCTGGACCTCTCGGGCGGGCAGAAGCGGCTCGTCGCGATCGCCTCCGTGCTCGCGATGGAGCCCGCGGTGCTGCTTCTTGATGAACCGACGACGGGGCTTGACGCGCTCGCCCGCGACCGCCTCATCTCGCTTCTGAACGGACTTCCCGAGGCCAAGATCGTCGTCTCCCATGATCCGGGCTTCCTGAAGAGGGTCTGCACCCGCCTTGTGACGATACGCGCGGGCGCGATCGAGCCGATTGAAGCGGACGCGCTCCCCGACGGAGGCGCCCCGTCGGAGTTAATCCGGCGTTGACACAAAATCCACAGGCTTCTTTGATGTGAGAGAAGGGCCGGGACCGCTCCCCGGCCGGCGCACGACTCCCTTACAAGCGTGCACCGGCCGCCGGGCGGCCCCGGTTTTTTTGTCCCCTCAAAAAAATGAAGGCGTGGAGGCACGCAACGGTGCTCCACGCCTTCGCGGGAGGAAGCGGCGACACCCATCGCCGGCTTCCTTTTTTGATCTTCAGGGTGTGCGGACGATCAGCCGTGCACGCCCGGGTTGAGGCCCCTCACGCAGTTCCTGGGACTGTCGGGATGCGCGAGCGAGCGCAGCAGGTCCCAGTGGCGTTTGCGTTCGAGGTTCACGACGAGCGGCTTGCTCGTGAGCTTCAGGCCCGCGGGGGTCTCGACGACGTAGCGGTCGTGGGTGAGCCAGCCAAGGACGGACTTCACGCTCGCCTTGGGGAGGTTGGAGACCTTGACGATCTCGTCGATGCTCTTGGCCCCGTCGTAGAGGGCCTGGTAGCAGGTGTCGGTGAGCTCGCCGCGGTCGCTCCACATGTTTTCGTTCTTGGATTCGTACTTGGGGGCGGGCGGTGCCACGTAGGCCTTCTTGACGGCCTCGGTGAGCTTGTAGACGGGGACGTCCGACTTGGGCTTCTTCACTTCCTTGAGGACGCCGCGCTTGACGAATTCGTCGAAGGCCTGCGCCACGGTGGAGAGTCGGAGGTGGTGCTTCGTGGTGATCTGGGCGACCGTGACGGTGTCGACGTTCCACTCGATGATCGAGTTGAGGATCGTCCAGTATTTGGGATTCACCTTGAAGGCTGAGAAATCAGGATGCGCACTCATATAACTCCTCATGAAACGGATGCGTGGGGATGCGGAAGACCGTCGCAAAGGGGAAGTCCCGGAGCCTGGGGGCGCGGTTGGGAAGGTAGGGGAAGGCGCGGCGGAGCGTGTCCGCGGCGTCTTTGTGGAAAGCGGGCGGGAATCGGTCCGGAAGTGGTTGGTCGTGTGCCTTGTCGATGCCTCGTGGTCTGAGAGGGCGCTCGGCTCTGAGAAAAGGGAGGGGACTTCTACAACGGTACCCATTATTGTAACATAAAATATTTTTTTGTCCAGAAGCGCCTGATTCGCCTGTGTTTTATGCGTTTCGGAGAAAAACAGTACTGGATTTTTCGAAATCATCCGAGGGCTTTCCCCGAGGCCGGCGGGGCCCTTTCGGTCAGGTTCCCGCGCGGGGACAAAGCGCGTTTGTTTCCCGATGTCCCCGCACGCGGCTTTTCCGATGCCGCGCCGTCGTCCTCCTTCCCGCATGGTTGCGAGGGTTGCCGCACTCTACGGGTTTCCCTGCAGATGAGGCGGAAAGGGTGCGAAAACACCCGTCGTCGGTATAATTAAGGAACCCGGGGCGCGCGGCGCCCCACGAGGTCCGGCTCGTCCGGAGGGACACGTCTCCCTCACGGCTAGACCACGCATGCCGGACCATCCTCAAGAATCACGAAAAGTGGAAGGTGTCATGGATTTCTCCGTATTAACTCAACCCCTCCCGGGCCTCACCGCCGAGGCCGTCCTCGAACTGGTGCGCTCGGTCTTCGGGGCGCGCTTCCCCGGCGCCGAATGGAATGAACACGCCGTCAAGGACGAGGGCCCCGTCCTCGACCGTCTGCGCGATGCGCTCGGCGGCCAGTACGTGCTCGCCACGATGCACGGCCAGACGGGCCGTCCCACCCAGGGGAGCTACCTCTCCGTCAAGGAGACCGCCTACATCGACTGCGGGCTCATCTGCGGCCAGCACGGCCAGGAACCGGGCTTCGACGCCACGAACACCTCGTCGATCGGCGTGGGCCAGCTCGCCGCGGCCGCCCTCATGGCGGGCCACAGGAGGGTGGTCCTGATCCTGGGCGACACCGCCGTCAACGACTTCGGCCTCGGCGCCGCCGCCGGACTCGGCGCCCGCTTCACCACGCATGAGGGCCGTCCCTTCATCCCGGTCGGCCGCACCGTGGGCCTGATGGGCAACGTCGTCCTCAACCCGGTCCTCTTCCAGAAGGGCGGTCCCAAGATCGTCGTCTGGTGCGACACCGACGCGCCGCTCACCGGCGCCAACGGCGCCCTCGAGCGCTGGCGCGCCACCGACCTCGCCGTCGCCGGCAGCGATGAAGTCCTCGAAGAGGGCATCCGCTACATGACCCGCGTCTTGAAGCAGATGGGCCACAAGAACATGCGCGAGCCGTACCTTGGTGCGGGCTTCGGCATGGGCGCCGGCCTGAAGGCCTTCGCCAACGCCGACCTGAAGAACGGCGCGCAGCAGCTCGAACGCGTGCTCGAGCGCGGTGCTGAAGAGGCCGAACTCCCCGAAGCCGACACGGGCTTCGTGGTCGTCCCGGCCGCCCACCATCCGGACGCCCGTGCGGAACTCGAGGCCGCCCTCGCCAAGGCCCCCTCGCGCCGCACCATCATGATCACCGGCTCGGGTCTCGCCGAGTCCGCATGGGCCTACGAAGCCGGCGTCGACTTCATCATCTCCGACGTCGACGGCGCGGCCGCGCTCAAGGCGCAGCTCGACAACCTCGGGCACCTTGTTCAATCGTTCGACAAGAATTGATAGAAATCATAAATCGGGCTGAAAAAGCCCGTGACTGAACCCGAAAGGGGCGTGGACGATGGTTCACGCCCCTTTTTCTCCTCTATAATCCGAGATGAACGACCGTGGTGAATCCCAAGACGATTCATGCACTTGCGGCCTGGACGGGAAGCCCCGCCCGGACGCGTGAAGCGCATGCGTCGGCAACGAGATTACGTCCCGGTTCCCGTTTCCGTTCCCCGTGTCCGTCCCTCCGGGCGGCACGGAACACAACTCTCATAGCGGGTGGAGAACACAAACCATGAAGAACTTCATCAAAGAATTCCAGGCCTTCATCTCGAAGGGCAACGTCCTCGACCTGGCCGTCGCCGTGATCATCGGCGCCGCGTTCAACGCGATCGTCAGCTCGCTCGTCAAGGATGTCATCAACCCCCTGATCGGCTGGCTCGTCGGCAAGCCGGACTTCACGGACCTCTTCATCGTCCTGAAGGCCCCCGCCGACTACGCGGGTCCGCACACCTACGACGCCCTCGTCAAGGCCGGCGCCACGGTCTTCGGCTACGGCGCCTTCCTGACGGCCGTCGTCCACTTCCTGCTCTTGGCCTTCGTGATCTTCCTGCTCGTCAAGTTCGTCCAGAACCTGCGCACGAAGCTCGAGAAGCTCGAGAAGCCCGAGGAACCCAAGCCCGCCGCCCCGGCTCCCACGCCCGAGGACGTCGTGCTCCTTCGCGAAATCCGCGACCTCCTTCAGAAGAACGGCTCGGCCGCCTGCGCCGCCGACAAGCTCAAGAAGGAGTGATCCCCCATCGGGGAGACCGCACGAGCTGCGGCTCCCCACGGGAGATGAACGCGCCCGGACGCACCGGCGCCGCACCCGGCCACACGACAAGTGGGAGGGAGGCGGAGCCCGGAGCGCCGGGCGTTTTTCATGCCTTCTGAAAAGGCTATTCCTTCTCCAGGGAATCCCCCGCCTCCATTAAATCCAGATTTAAGGCGGATTCGTTAGAATGATGGATAAACATTGGCGGCGCGTCGTCGAACCTAGTGCGGGAGGCCTTTTGAAGGCTCCTCGGATGACCGCCGCCGACGACCATATGAGAAGAGGGGGTTTCATGAACGAGAACACATTCACCAACTACAAGATCGGGTTCATCGGCTTCGGCGCGATGGCCCAGGCCCTGGCCGACGGCTGGATCCACTCCGGGCTCGTCGAACCGAGCCAGATGTCCGCCTCCCGCCGCGACTACGACGTGCTCGTGCGCGAGACCGCGCGCCGCGGCATGGGCGCCTACGCCACGAACGCCGGGCTCGCCAAGTGGGCCGACATCGTGGTCGTCTGTGTGAAGCCCTGGGCCGTTGAGGAAGTGGTGACCCCGCTGCGCGACATCCTGCGCTCGAAGATCGTCGTCTCGGTCGCCTCGGGCGTGAGCTTCGAGGACTACGAACGCTTCCTCGACGAGGGCACCCAGCACTGGTCGATCCTGCCGAACACCCCGGTGGCCGTTGGCAAGGGCGTGCTCTGCGCGGAAGTCAAGCACAGCCTTGACCCCGCCGTCGAGCCGGTCGTCTCCGGATTGCTTTCGCTCCTCGGTCTCGTCAAGCGCTTCGGTCCCTCCGAATTCAAGGCCGCCGGCCTCGTCTCCGGCTGCGGTCCCGCCTTCGCGGCGATGATGATCGAGGGTCTCGCCGACGGCGCCGTCAAGCACGGTTTGAAGCGTGCCGAGGCTTATGAACTCGTGAGCGCGATGCTCGAGGGGACGGCCCTCTTGCAGCGCGAGACCGAAACCCAGCCCGGCGTCATGAAGGACGCCGTCTGCTCGCCCGCCGGCTCCACCATCCGCGGCGTGGCCGCCCTTGAAAAACGCGCGTTCCGCTCCTCGTTGATCGAGGCCGTCGACGCGATCATGGAGGCCTGAGGCCCCGACCCCTGCATCCCGACCTGAAAGACTCCAGAAAAAAAGGACACAGAACATGAACAAGATCCGCATGACCGCCATCGCGGCCGCCGCCCTCGTTACGGGCGTGCTCGCCGGCTGCTCGAGCGTCCCCCGCAACGTCGTGGTGGTGGCCCCTCCGCCCCCGCAGACCCCGGCCGTCCTCGCTGTGAAGCACCAGCCGGTGCCGGGCGCCGTCGCCGGCGCCGACGGCGTCGTCCCCGACTACGAGCACATCTTCGCCTCCTGGCGCGTGTGCCGTCCGGGCACCCTCGTCTGGGAGCAGCCTGAAGACGACATCGTCATGTTCTCGTGCCGTCAGAGGGGCCCGGGCAGCTTCATCTTCCGCTGGAAGGTCGAGGGAACCGCCGAACCGCGCCTCCAGAGCGTGACCCACATCTCCCAGGACGACGTCGAATACGCTGGCATCCAGTTCAACGGAGCCGACGCCCGCGCCATCCTCGAGGACGTCTTCGCCGACCGCGTCCCTCAGGACTGACGCTCCGTCCGATCGACAACGGGCCCGCCGTGCACGAGATGCGCCGCGGGCCTTGCTTTTTCCCGAGGACCATTGTCATGATCGGGTTGTTTTAATGACGTCCTTCTTGTGTTTGAGAATGGGTTTTGATGCATCCCGTGGAGCACATGGATGACCTTTGTTTCCCGAGGGCTTGAATGCAATCGGGAATTGTGGTTTAATTGACCGCAATCGTCTGATTCAAAAAGAAAAAATCAGACTTGAAATTGAAAAGCGGCTTTTCATACGGCGCAATGACGGGAGGGTTCTCCAATACGTCGGCGTGCTTTTTGAAAAGCCGCTTTTTTATTGAATCAATAATATTGACGTTCTCACTATTGATATTGAATAGAGTCAACGCGGCTTTTATAGTGGAGGTAAGGTCGGGAGGAGAAACGGCGTCGACCACGCCCGCTCCCGAACCCAGTGCCGCGACGGACTGACCACCGGTTGCGTGAAACTCCCGCAGGCTCCGACTCGGGCGGCGCCGACGCCTGCGCCTCCTCCGGCCCTCCGGCCGGACGGGGGCGGTCCCCTGCAATGGGCGGACCGTGGTTGCAATGACCATTGGTTTCAACGACTAAAGAGAGAGAACGTATGGAAAAGAAATTCAACATCTCCCGCCGTCATCTGATCGGCGGTTCGCTCGCGGGCGGCGCCATGTTGTTCACCGGCGCGGCCTCCGCGGCCTGTCCCGACAAGATCAAGTGGGACGAGGAACACGACGTCGTCGTCATCGGCTCGGGCTTCGCCGGGCTCGCCGCCGCCATCGAGGCGAAGAAGGCGGGCGCGGACGTGATCGTCCTCGAGAAGATGCCCACCTTCGGCGGCAACTCCATCATCAACGGCGGCATCATGACCGCCACCGGCTGTCCCCAGCAGAAGATGAACGGCGTGGAGGACTCCCCCGAGCTCCTCGCCGAGGACATCCTGAAGGCGGGCCTCTGGCTCAACGACCCCAAGAAGGTCAAGGTGATGGCCGAGCACGCCAAGTCCAACTACGACTGGTGCGTCGAGGAGATCGGCGTGAAGTTCATCCCGGATGCGATCGCGCATTTGGGCGGCCACTCCGTGCCGCGCTCCGTGACGACCACGAACGGTTCGGGCTCGGGCATCCTGCTCCCCGAACTCGAATACGCCAAGAAGCTCGGCATCCCGCTTCTGAACAAGGTCTATGTCGAACGCTTCATCCGCGGCGAGGACGGACGCCTCGAGGGCCTGATGGTCCGCGAGAAGTACCGCTTCCCGAATGCCGACAGCGGCAAGGTCAAGTACATCCGCGCCAAGAAGGGCGTCGTCGCCTGCTACGGCGGTTTCGCCCATGACCAGAAGTTCCGCAAGTACCAGGACCCCAAGCTCGACGAATCCTTCGACTCCACCAACCAGCCGGGCGCCACGTCCGAGCTCTGGCGCGAGACCTCCAGGATCGGCGCGCTCCAGGTCCAGAACGACTGGATCCAGTCCGGTCCGTGGGGCAACCCGCGTGAGAAGGGCTTCGGCATCGCCTGGTCCTACAACCTGCACGTCGCCGAGTTCGGCCTCTGGGTCAACTCCGACGGCAACCGCTTCGTCAACGAACTCGCCAACCGCAAGATCCGCGCCGACGCGATCATGCGCGAGAACAACTCGGGCCGCCGCTGCTGGGCCATCGTCAACGAACAGTTCATCATCCCGATGAAGGAGCAGCGTCCGGGCGAAGTCGAGAAGATGCTCGAACGCAACTTGATTGAGAAGTACGACACGCTCGACGACGTCGCCAAGGCCTCCGGCATCAGCCCCGACGGTCTGAAGGCGCAGTTCGCCAAGTTCAACGGCTACATCCTCGACAAGAAGGACCCCGACTGGAACCGCTACATCAACGTGACGCTGGTTCCGATGGAGAAGGGCCCCTGGTACGTGGGCGAGCTCACTCCGAAGGTCCACCACTGCATGGGCGGACTCTACACGGACGACTACGGCCGCGTGATCGACATCGAGACTGACAAGCCGATCCCGGGCTTCTACGCCGCGGGCGAATCCACCGGCGCCGTGCACGGCGCGGTGCGTCTGGGCTCGGTTGCGATCCTCGACTGCCTCGTCTTCGGCCGCATCGCCGGACAGGCCGCCGCCAAGGGCGTCTGACCGACCGATGAACCCGCAACGACCCCGTGAACATCACGGGAGGGCGGCCCCGCCGGAAAAGCTCCCCGGCGGGGCCGCCTGCGTTCAAGGGTGCCGGAGGTCGGATTGGTCGTTTTCCCTCATTGAGTTTTTCCTTTTCCACAAAATGGGAGCTGTTTTCAATTCCATTGAATCTTCATAATGCTAGAGCGAGTAGGGATGGAGGGTCTCCCTTTCCGCATGGGCTGCCTGAAAACCCATCGGAAACGCCTCGAAGAGAGGTGAATAGGATGAAAAAACGCTTGCATATCATTGGCTTCAGTGATTGGAAGTGCATGAAAATCCCGATTCCTAACCAGATAATCGTTGAAAATCAACAAAACGCGTTGTCTGCACATTGAATACGTCCACCGTCGGCGATATAGTGGAATCAGGTCGAGCGCATCCGCGAACCAGGTTTCATTCCCCGTCCCGGTCGCTCGGACACACGGTTTCCGGACGGTCCCCGTGTCGACGGGGACGTCCCGCCGTGCCGGCGTCCGTGCGCCGTCCCGCGGCCGACCACCGCGGCCCCACGCCTCATGGACGCCGTTCTCCGGTCCAACCAAAAGGAGAAGCACCATGACTGACAGATCCCTCATCTCACGCCGCCGTCTTCTCGGCGGTGCTGCCGCCGGCTCGGCCGCGTTCCTCGCCGGGGGCGCCAAGGCATCCCCTGCCACGCCGGCCTGGGATGAAGAGCGGGACGTCGTCGTCATCGGCTCGGGCTTTGCGGGCCTGGCCGCGGCGATCGAAGCCCGGAAGACGGGCGCCGACGTCCTCGTCCTCGAGAAGATGCCCGTGTTCGGCGGGAACTCCATGATCGACGGCGGTCTGATGACCGCCACGGGCGCCGCGCCCCAGAAGGCGGCGGGCGTCGAGGACACCCCGGCACTCCTTGAGCAGGACATGCTCGAGGCGGGCGGTCACGCCAACGACCCCGCCAAGGTCCGGCTCGTCGCAAGCTCGGCGGCCGAGAACTACGCGTGGTGCCGCGACGAACTCGGCGTCAAGTTCAAGGACGGCGTCCTCGTGCGTCTCAAGGGCCACTCGGTCCCGCGTTCCGTCCAGACCATCAACGCATCGGGCTCCGCCATCGTCATCCCCGAGATCCAGCGCGCGCTCGCACTCGGCGTGGACATGCGCCGCCACGCCCGCGTCGAGGAACTCCTGCGTTCGCCCGACGGCCGCGTCGAGGGACTCCTCGTCCTCGAGGGGGACCCCGCCCGTGAACGCCGCATCCGAGCGAGAAAGGGCGTCGTCGCCTGCTACGGCGGCTTCGGCGCCGATCCGATGTACGTCGGCTGGCGCGTGCCCGCCCTCGGGGACGCCGCTCCCACCAACAACCAGCCCGGAGCCACCTCGGAACTCTGGCGCGCCACCGCCGCGATCGGTGCGCTGCAGCTCCATGACGACTGCGTGGAGTGCCGTCCCTACGGGAACCCGCGCGAAAAGGGCGCCGGCATCGGCGATGCGTACAACCGTCTCGCCGCCTCCCGTGGCTTCTGGGTTAACCGCGACGGACGCCGCTTCGTGGATGAATCGGCCCCGTCCGATGAGCTCGTCCGGGCCGTGATGCGTGAGAACAAGGAGGGCCGCGGCGCCTGGGCGCTCATGAACGCGCGCTTCGCCCGCGACTTCCGCCGCGCCGCTCCGGAGGCGTTCGACGCGATGTTCGCCTCGGGCCTCGTGACCCGTTGGGACACGCTCGACGAACTCGGGCGCGGCCTCGGAATCGACGTCGAGGAGCTCAAGGCCGAGACGGCCCGCTTCAACCGGTCCGTCGCCGACGGGGTCGACCATGAGTTCGGCCGTCTGCTCGCCTCCGTGCTCGTTCCCGAACGCGTCGGTCCGTGGTATGCGGGTCCGATCGAACCCAAGGTGCAGTTCTGCGCGGGCGGTCTCGCCACCGACCTCGAGGGACGCGTGATCGACGTGCGCACGGACGCCCCGATCCCCGGGCTCTTCGCCGCGGGCGAAGCGACGGGCGGCGTGCACGGCACGGGTGCGCTCGCGTCGGTGCCGATTCTTGAGTGCCTCGTCTTCGGCCGCATCGCGGGCCGTTCGGCGGCCTCGGGCGGCAGGAGCGCCTGACGCCATGAAGTCCTGAAAAGGTGACCTCGTCACACGGCGTCACCATTGAAAAGGAGAAAAGTGAAGGGAGCCGGTCTTGCTCATGACCGGCTCCCTTCATTACGTTTGTCGTCGGCGATCGTGCCTGCTTACGCCCGGGTCGGGAGGATCCAGCGGAGGTCCTCCAAGGCGGCGGGCTCGGAGAAGGCCATGTCGCAGACGGGGCGGCACTTCGCCTTGGGCATCACGCCCACCGACCAGTGCGAGCTCGAGAGCATGTCCATGTCGTTGGAGCCGTCGCCGAAGGCGACGAGGTGGGGCCTCTCGGTCCCCTCGATCTCAGCGCGGCGCGCGAGGGCGTACTCGTATTTGGCCTTGCGGTTCGTGATGGGCTCGATCACCTCGCCCGTCATGAGGCCATCTTCGATCACGACCGGGTTGGCGCGCACGTTCCTGATCCCGACGCGCTTTGCGACCGTGTCGGCGATGGGCTGGAGGCCCCCCGAGAGGATCGCGACGTGGGCGGGCGTGGAGAGGAGAGGCGTCATCCAGCGGACGATCTCGTCGCGGAGCGTCGCCTTTTCGCCCACTTCGAGAAGGAGCGAGAGGGGGATTCCCTTCAAGAGGCGAACTCGTTGGAGGAAGGCCGTGCGGAAGTCCATCCGGCCCTCCATCGCCTCGCGCGTGATCGCGGCGATCCGGTCGCCGAGATGACGGATGCGGGCGATTTCGTCGAGTCCCTCCTCCTCGATCAGGGTGGAGTCCATGTCGAAGAGGAGCGCGCCGACGGTCCCGGCGGAGACCGCCGTCGGGACGAGCCACGCGCGGAGCACTTCGTCGGACAGGGGCGAGAGGAGACCGACGGCCTCGTCGATCCGTTCGTTTTCAATCCCCTCGACCCTCAGGACGCGCCCTTCGTCGAGGATGCGCGGGGAAAGCACCGCTTTTTGAAGTCCCGCTGCGGCGGCCTCGAGGGCAGCGGCGTCGGCCGTCTTCATCACGAGGACGAGCGTGGGGCGGGGGAAGCCCATGTGGGGCTTGACGTGTGTGGACTCCCGTCCGAGGAGGTGTTCCTTGTAGGCTTCGTTTTCGAGGGTCAGGGGCATGATGGTCCTTCATGCTTTCTTCCTGATTTTTTCATTCTTCGAGGGCGGCGCCGTCCGTTGCCGAAGGCGCGCCGAAAAAAAAGAGTATAGCTCCGACGGACTCTTCACAAGCTCCGGACGTCCTCAACAGGCGTCGGTTCCGCGGGCGGTCTCCGGATTCCCCTCGGTCTTGAGGGCTTTCCCGGCCGCTTCCGCCCGGGCCGCCCTCCTCTCATCGCGTCCCGTCAGGACGGTGGCGAGTGCGGGGCCCGTCACGTTGTGAAGGAGCGCGCCGAAGGCGGATGGAAGCGCAGCGGCGGGCGAGGCGGCGAAGTGCAGGCCCGCGAGCGCGACGCCGAGTCCTGCGTTCTGCATGCCCACTTCGAAGGCGAGCGCACGGCGGCCTCCTTCGCTCATGCCGAGGAGCGTGCCGCAGCCCCAGCCCAGGGCGAGGCCGACCGCGTTCTGGAAGGCGACCGCCGCGAGGACGAGCACGCCCGCCGAAAGAAGGACGGCATGCGTCTTGGCGACGATGGCGGCGGCGATCAGCATGATCGTCCAGATCGAGAGCAGAGGGAGTGCGGACTGCACCTTGGCGAGGCGCTTCCCGGCGATGCGGTTCACGACGACGCCGAGAAGGATCGGGATGAGCACGACCTGAAGGATCGAAAGGAGCATCGAGGCCGCGTCGAGTTCGATCCAGTGGCGTGCGAGGAGGTACATCAGGGCGGGCGTCATCAGGGGCGCGAGGAGCGTCGTCGCCGTGGTGATCGTCACCGAGAGGGCCACGTCTCCGCGGGCGAGGAAGGTCACCACGTTCGAGGCGGTGCCGCCCGGGCAGCATCCGAGCAGGATCAGGCCGACGGCGAGTTCGGGCGGGAGGTTGAAGAGCACGGCACCCGCCCAGCCGGCGAGCGGCATGACGAGGTACTGCGCGGCCACGCCCGCGAGGACCTCCCTGGGGCGGTTGAGGACCGTGCGGAAGTCCGAGGGGGAGAGGGTGAGTCCCATGCCGAACATGACGACGCCGAGGAGCGGCGGAATCCAGGGGGCGGCCTGCTTGAAGACGTCGGGAATAATGAGGCCCGCCACGCCCGAGATGATGATCCACAGGGCGAAGGTGCGGTTGAAGAATCGACTCAGTTTCAGCAGGTGTTCGTACATGGTGGTTTCCCGGCGCCTTTTCAGGAGGCGCCTCTCCTTTTCAATGTGCATGCGTGCATGGTTTCACGGAACGCTCCGGGGGTGCTCCGGGCGGTCCGTCTCCGTTTGGAAGGACCCGGGGATCGGGTTCCGACGATTCCATGATGAGGCCGCCGCCCCACGGTCCGCTTCCGCCCGAAGCCCTTTTTTCAGGGGGAGGCATGGTTTTCATGCGCACTCATGACGGCGTGCAACCGCCATCCTCTTTTTCTCTTAAGGAGAATGACCTGGACGCCGTTTCCGAGGTCCCGGATGTGGAAGCGCCCGGCCTCCTTCAAGGAGACCGGGCGCTTCCACGGGGATTGCAAATCCCGTTGGTCTTTTTGCAGTTTTGTCCG
>CAJMRV010000013.1 GCA_905215795.1 uncultured bacterium
CGACTTCGCCGAACTCGGCGTGGCCGCCCACTGGCGCTACAAGGAGGCGGGCAACTCGCTCGGTGCCTCGAGCGCCGAGGAGCAGCGCGTCACCTGGCTCCGCCAGCTCCTCGCCTGGAGCGACGACGTGCGTCCCGAGGGCTCCGAAGGGCGCATCGCCGACGACCACGTCTACACGCTCACCCCGCAGGGACGCGTCGTCGAGCTGCCCACCGGCTCGACCCCGGTGGACTTCGCCTACATGGTCCACACCCAGCTCGGCCACCGCACCAAGGGCGCCAAGGTCGACGGGATGATGGTCCCGCTCAACACTCCGCTCAAGACCGGCCAGACCGTCGAGATCATCGCCGCCAAGGTCGGCCAGCCCTCGCGCGACTGGCTCATGCCCGAACTCGGCTACACGGCCAGCCCGCGCACGAGGAACAAGGTGCGCCAGTGGTTCAACGCCCAGCAGATCCAGGAGCAGATCGCCCAGGGCCGCGAGCGCCTCGACAAGGAGCTCGCACGCCTCGGCAAGACCGCCGTCAAGCTCGAGGAGCTCGCCAAGCGCCTCGGCTACGACAAGGTCGACGACCTCGCCATCGCCTACGCCAAGGACGAGGTGTCGGTCAACGCGCTCTCCGCGGCGGTCATGCCGCCCAAGGAGGAGGAACCCTCGCCCGAGGAGGCCGTCCCCGTCCGCGAATCCCGTCAGACGGGCTCGCACGGCGACATCCTCGTGGTGGGCGTGGATTCGCTCCTGACGCAGCTCGCCGGGTGCTGCCACCCCGTGCCGCCCGACGACATCTCGGGCTACGTCACGCGCGGGCGCGGCGTCTCGATCCACCGCTCGGACTGCCCGAACCTGAGGAAGCTCTCCTCGGAGGAGCCCGAACGCCTGATCGCCGTGAGCTGGGGCAAGCTCGATGCAGAGAGCCTCTTCCCGGTGGGCGTGCTCATCATCGCCACCGAACGCCCGGGCCTCCTGAAGGACGTCTCCGAGGTGTTCCTGCGTGAGAAGCAGAACGTCACCGGCATGAGCTCGCAGCGCATCCGCGGCGACATGCGCCTGAAGTTCACGATCGAGATCCGCGACCTCGAGGGCCTCAAGCGCTCCCTGAAGGGCATCCGGGACCTCCCCGGCGTGCTCGCCGCACGACGCTGCTGACGCGGGCGGGGTCCGGGAGACCGGAAAGCGACGAAAAAATACCAAAAACACGGGATTCGCATGATTTCATGCGGATCCCTTTTATATCAGGGATTTAGGTGCGTTTTCGGGGGTGTTCCGGCCCGTTTCGGACGGAAATTTTTCCGAGGGGGCTTGCAATTTCGAAAAAGTCGGGCATAATACGCATTCTCTTACAGAGATAGGCACGTAGCTCAGTTGGTTAGAGCATCACCTTGACATGGTGGGGGTCGTTGGTTCGAATCCAATCGTGCCTACCAAAATTCATATTAAGGAAATGTTGGCAATGCGCTTCAATACCAAGTCCCGCACTACAACACCCTCAATGTAACTGAGGGCGTGGGCGAAGCGTTGTCAATAGATTTCCAGACGATAGAAGTGCGAGCTCATGCTCGCACTTTTTTTTGGTCTGGAATTTTTAAAAGGATAGTCAAATGGTTGCAGTAACTCTTCCCGACGGCTCCAAGAGAGAATACCCCGCAGCGGTGAGCTGCGCTGACATCGCCGCCTCGATCGGCGCGGGCCTGGCCAAGGCCGCGCTCGCCGCCCGCATCGACGGCAAGCTCGTGGACCTTTCCCACGTCGTCGACCACGACGCCGCCGTGAGCATCATCACCGGCAAGGACCCCGAGGGTCTCGACCTGATCCGCCACTCCACGGCCCACCTGATGGCCCAGGCGGTCAAGGAACTCTATCCCGAGGCCCAGGTCACGATCGGGCCGGCCATTGAAAACGGCTTCTACTACGACTTCAGCTACACGCGTCCGTTCACGCCCGAGGACCTCGAGAAGATCGAGGCCCGCATGGACGAGATCGTCAAGCGCGACCTTCCGGTCGTCCGCGAGGAGATGCCCCGCGACGAGGCCGTCGAGTTCTTCAAGAACATGGGCGAGCACTACAAGGCCGAGATCATCTCTGAAATCCCGCAGGGCGAGGTCATCTCGCTCTACCGCCAGGGCGACTTCGTCGACCTGTGCCGCGGCCCCCACGTCCCCCGCACGGGCGTGCTCAAGGTCCACAAGCTCATGAAGGTCGCCGGCGCCTACTGGCGCGGCAACTCCAACAACGAGATGCTCCAGCGCATCTACGGCACCGCCTGGGCCAGCAAGGACGACCAGGCCAAGTACCTGCACATGCTCGAGGAAGCCGAGAAGCGCGACCACCGCCGCCTCGGCAAGGACCTCGACCTCTTCCACCTCCAGGACGAGGCCCCCGGCATGATCTTCTGGCACGCCAAGGGCTGGGCCCTCTGGCAGGTCGTCGAGCAGTACATGCGCAAGATCTACCGCGACAACGGCTACGACGAAGTCAAGGCCCCGCAGCTCCTGGACCGCTCCCTCTGGGAACGCTCCGGCCACTGGGCCAAGTACCGTGAAAACATGTTCACGACCGAGTCCGAGAACCGCTACTACGCCCTCAAGCCGATGAACTGCCCGGGCCACATCCAGCTGTTCAACGCCGCCCTGAGGAGCTACCGCGAACTGCCGCTGCGCTTCGGCGAGTTCGGCCAGTGCCACCGCAACGAACCCTCTGGTTCGCTCCACGGCATGATGCGCGTTCGCGGCTTCACCCAGGACGACGGCCACATCTTCTGCACCGAGGACCAGATCCTCGAGGAATGCGAGAACTACACGCGCCTCGTCGTCGACGTCTACAAGACGTTCGGCTTCACCGACGTCGCCTTCAAGGTCGCCACGCGCCCTGAAATGCGCATCGGCGAGGACGCCGCCTGGGACAAGGCCGAAGCCGCCCTGATGAAGAGCCTCGACGACCTCGGCATCAAGTACGAGATCCTCGTGGGCGAGGGCGCCTTCTACGGTCCGAAGATCGAGTACCACCTCAAGGACTGCCTGGGCCGTTCCTGGCAGTGCGGCACGATCCAGGTCGACTTCCAGATGCCGGGCCGCCTCGGCGCCGAGTACGTCGCCGAAGACAACACCCGCCGCGTCCCCGTGATGCTCCACCGCGCCATCCTCGGTTCGCTCGAACGCTGGATCGGCATGCTCATCGAAGAGTACGCCGGCGCCTTCCCGACCTGGCTCGCCCCGGTCCAGGTGGCCGTCGCCAACATCACCGACGACCAGCAGGAATATGCCAAGGGCCTCGTTGAAAAGCTCCACAAGGCCGGCATCCGAGTCCAAAGTGATTTGCGCAGCGAGAAAATTAGTTATAAAATTCGAGAGCTTAGTCTCCAAAAGCTGCCCTACATTTTGGTCGTGGGCGGCAAGGAGAAAGAAGAAGGTACGGTCACCGTCCGCGCCCGCGGCGGCAAGAATCTGGGCACCATGAAGTTCGAAGACTTCCTCGCCAAGATCAAGACCGAGTCGGAACAGCGTCTTCCCTACGAAGCCTGAGCCGCATTTCTTGAATTTTTATAAGGAGTATTGTCATAGCACAAGATCGCAAGCACCGGATCAACAACGAGATCCGAGTTCCTGAAGTCCGAGTCACTGGCGTCGACGGCGTCCAGATCGGTATCGTCCGCACCGCGGAAGCTTTACGCATGGCCGAAGACGAGGGCGTCGACCTCGTCGAAGTCGCCCCCAACGCCAAGCCGCCCGTCTGTCGTCTGATGGACTACGGCAAGTTCCGCTATCAGGAACAGAAGAAGGCCCAGGAAGCCAAGGCCAAGCAGAAGGTCATTCAGGTCAAGGAGGTCAAGTTCCGTCCGGCCACGGACGAGAACGACTTCCAGACGAAGCTTCGCAATCTCGTGCGATTCCTGAACGACGGGAACAAGACCAAGGTCACGGTCCGCTTCCGCGGCCGTGAAATGGCCCACCAGCAGTTCGGGATGCAGATCATGGACCGCATCAAGGCCGAGACCGAGGAATTTGCTCAGGTCGAGCACAATCCCAAGCTCGAAGGCCGCCAGATGATCATGGTCCTGGCTCCGAAAAAGAAGAAGTAAATCTCGACACGGGATTCCGTTTTGAGGTAAACTCTCAGCTTTCATCGATCTCGTCTCCGGCTCCGGGGGCGAGATCGGTTTTTCAAAGAAGTGGATCCGTGGCTCAAGAAAGATTCCCTTGTGATGAGGGAGCGCCCGTGTTCACAAATAATTAGAGGTAACGGCAAATGCCGAAGATGAAAACCAAACGCGCCGCTGCGAAGCGTTTCAAGCCTCGTGCCAGCGGCTCCATCAAGCGTGCTCACGCTACGAAGCGTCATATTCTCACCAAGCGCACCACGAAGAACAAGCGCCAGCTCCGCGGCATGGTCAACATCCATGACGCCGACATGGCTTCCGTTCGCCGTATGCTGCCTTACGCCTAATAAAGGAGATTAAAAGATGCCTCGAGTTAAGCGTGGTGTGACGGCCCGTGCCCGTCATAAGAAAGTTTTTGCTCTTTCCAAGGGCTTCTCCCTGCGTCGCAACAACGTCTACCGCGTTGCCAAGCAGGCCGTGATGCGTGCCGGTCAGTATGCCTATCGTGACCGCCGCAACAAGAAGCGCGTGTTCCGCCGTCTCTGGATCGCCCGTATCAACGCCGGTACGCGCGCCAACGGCATGACCTACTCCGTGTTCATGAACGGTCTCCGCAAGGCGGGTATCGCTCTTGACCGCAAGGTCCTCGCCGACATGGCCATTTTCGACAAGGAAGGCTTCGCCGCTCTGGTCGCTCAGATCAAGAACGCCTAAGCAGTCTCTTGGAGTCGGGCATCACGCCGCTCCGCCCCTGAAGGGGTCCCCCCGAAGTGACGGAGGAGCGTGAAGACGCGATTCGAAATAGACCCGGTGCTCATGCCCCGGGTCTATTTTTTTACCCTTTTTCGCGATAAAGCGGTCCGAAAGGCAAAAAAGGTTATAAAATCAAGTATTAAGTTTCGTCCCGGGGTGCCGGCGACGGATTCGGAAAGCTCCCGGCGGGGCCCCTCTTCGGGCCCGGGGACCGGAACCTTTCCAAATCGGTTTCGCTTCCGGGCGGGGCTCCGTCACGACGGACCCCCACCGCCCGGTCGCGCGCACCGCGTCCGGGGCGGGCGCATGAAAGCGCCGCCCCGATTCCACGCACCCGGTTGCGCGCCGAGTCCGGGGCGCCTCCCTCAAGCAGGGGGACGGCCCCGGCAATGAAGAAAGCCTATGGCCCCAACACCACAGGCCTTTTTTTATCAACGATTACGCACTGTTGGATGGAGAACGGTATGCAGGAATTGTCTGCCCTCATCGAGTCCGCTCGACTCGATTTTGCGGCTGCTCAACAGACCGCCGCATTGGAAGATGCGAAGTCCCGCTATTTGGGCAAGAGTGGTCAGATCACCATGATGATGAAGGCCCTCGGCAAGCTCGACCCGGCCGAGCGTCGCGAACGCGGCCAGGAGATCAACAAGGCCAAGGCCGAGATCGCGGCCCTTCTGGACGCCCGCCGCGAGGCGCTCGCCCAGGCGGCCCTCGAGGCGAAGCTCGCCCAGGAAGCCATCGACGTCACGCTCCCGGGCCGCCGCGCCCACATGGGCGGCATCCACCCGGTGATCCGCACCTGGATGCGCGTCGAGGAGATCTTCCGCTCGATCGGCTTTGAAGTGGCCGACGGCCCCGAGATCGAAAGCGACTGGTTCAGCTTCACCTCGCTCAACAACCCGCCCAACCACCCGGCCCGCTCCATGCAGGACACCTTCTACGTGGACCGCGAGGACGACGAAGGCCGTCCGCTGCCGCTGCGTCCGCACACCTCGCCCATGCAGGTGCGCTACGCCCGCACGCACGAGGCCCCCATCAAGGTGATCGCCCCGGGGCGCACCTACCGCGTCGACTCCGACGCGACGCACTCGCCGATGTTCCACCAGGTCGAAGGCCTCTGGATCGGCGACGACGTGAGCTTCACCGACCTCAAGGGCGTCTACTCCGACTTCCTGCGCCGCTTCTTTGAAACCGACGACCTGGTAGTGCGCTTCCGCCCGAGCTACTTCCCGTTCACGGAACCCTCCGTCGAAGTCGACATGATGTTCACCACCGGTCCGCGCAAGGGCAAGTGGCTTGAGATCTCCGGCGCCGGCGAAGTGCATCCCAACGTCGTGCGCAACTACGGTCTCGACCCCGAGAAGTACATCGGCTTCGCGTTCGGCTCCGGCCTCGAGCGCCTCACGATGCTCCGCTACGGCATCGACGACCTGCGCCTGTTCTTCGAAGGCGACCTGCGCTTCCTGCGCCAGTTCCGCTGATCGACGGGTCCACGAAGAGATAAAGGAATAAAGAGATATGTTGTTTACTGAAGAGTGGCTGCGCAGCTTCATCAATCCTGCGCTCAATACCGAAGAGCTCGCCGAGAAGCTCACGATGGCCGGCCTCGAGGTCGAGGAGGTCAAGACCGTGGCCCCCGCGTTCACGAACGTCGTCGTCGGCGAGGTGAAGACCTGCCGCGACCATGAGAACTCCGACCACCTGCACGTGTGCACGGTCGACGCCGGCACCGGCGAGATCCTCCCGATCGTCTGCGGCGCCCCCAACGTGCGCGCCGGCATCCGCGTGGCCTGCGCCCTCGAGGGCGCTGAAATGCCGGGCGGCTTCAAGATCAAGAAGGCCAAGCTCCGCGGCGAGGTCTCCCGCGGCATGCTCTGCTCGGTCAAGGAACTGGGCGTCGCGGAGGAATCCGACGGCATCTGGATCCTCCCCGACGACGCCCCGGTCGGCATGTCGATCCGCGAATACGCCGGCCTCGACGACGCCGTCATCGAGATCAAGCTCACCCCGAACCGCGGCGACGCGCTCTCCGTTCTCGGCGTGGCCCGCGACCTCGAGGCGATGACCCAGGACGAGATCAAGCTCCCGTCGATGGAACCGGTCGAGCCGACCTGCACCTGCGTCAAGCCCGTGCGCGTCGAAGCCCCGGACCTCTGCGGCCGCTTCACGGGCCGCGTGATCCGCAACCTCAACCCGGACGCGGTCACCCCCGATTGGATGAAGCGCCGTCTGGAACGCTCGGGCATGCATCCCAAGAGCGCCCTGATCGACATCTCCAACTACGTGATGCTCGAACTCGGCCAGCCCTCCCACTTCTACGACCTCAAGAGCCTCGAGGCGGACGAACTCGTCGTGCGCTGGGCCCGCAAGGACGAATCGATCGAACTCCTCAACGACGAGAAGGTCGAGCTCGACCCGTACTTCGGCGTCGTCTGCGACGGTGAACGCCCCGTCACGATCGCCGGCATCATGGGCGGCCGTGACGCCTCCGTCAAGGAAGGCACGACCGACGTCTACGTCGAGGTCGCCTTCTGGCAGCAGGAGGCCATCCAGGGCCGCGCCCGCCGTCTGAACTTCTCCACGGACGCCTCCCACCGCTATGAACGCGGCGTGGACTTCGGCCGCCACGTCGAGTACCTCGAACGCATCACGCGCCTCGTCCTCGAGATCTGCGGCACGCCCGAGACGAAGGTCGGCCCCGTCGACGACCACATCGTCGACCTGCCGCGCCGCGACCCGGTCAAGATGCGCGTGGACCGCTGCCTCAAGGTGATCGGCATGCCGATCCCGGTCGAGGCCATGCACGACACGTTCAAGCACCTGGGCTTCGAGTACACGTTCGAGGACGGCGTCTTCACGGTCGTCCCGCCCACGCACCGCTTCGACATCGAGATCGAGGAGGACCTCATCGAAGAGGTCGCCCGTCTCTACGGCTACGAGAAGCTCCCCGACCGTCCGCCCATGGCCCGCATCGCCATGAAGAGCCCGGCCGAGGCCTCCAGGAGCGCCCACCAGCTGCGCGTCGCCTGCGCTTCGCTCGGCTACCAGGAACTCGTCAACTTCTCGTTCGTCCCCGAAGAGTGGGAGCTCGACTTCGCCGGCAACGACAAGCCGATCCGCCTGCGCAACCCGATCGCCTCGCACCTCTCCGTGATGCGCACGAACCTCGTCGGCAACCTCGTCGACATCCTGAAGTACAACCTCAACCGCAAGGCCACGGACGTCCGCGTCTTCGAACTGGGCCGCGTGTTCATCCCCGACGTCACGGTCCTCGACGGCCCGTGGTCGGTGAAGGGCGTGCGCCAGCCGCTCCACATCGGCGGCCTCGCCTACGGCGACGCCTATCCCGCCCAGTGGGGCGAAAAGGTCCGTCCGGTCGACTTCTACGACGTCAAGGGCGACGTCCAGACCCTCATCGCTCCGCTCGCCGCCCGCTTCGTCAAGGAGACGTTCCCCGGCCTGCATCCGGGCCGCTCCGCCGCGATCTTCATCGGCGAGCAGAAGGTGGGCTTCATCGGTGAACTCCACCCGGCGCTCGTCCAGAAGTACGACCTGCCGCGCGCCCCGATCGTCTTCGAGCTGCTCGTCGAGCCGCTCATGACGCTCGAGCTCCCGCACCACGAGGCCCCCTCGAAGTTCCAGCCGCTGCGCCGCGACCTCTCGGTCGTCGTCCCGGCCGAAACCGAGGTCTTCGTCCTGCTCGACGCCGTGCGCCAGGCTCGCTTTGCCGACGTCCGTCTGGCAAACTTGGGCGAGTTCAAGCTCTTCGACCTGTACCGCAAGGACGGATCCGACGAGAAGAGCCTGGCCTTCTCGGTCGAGATCGTCTCCCGTGGTGACGAGCCCGTCTCCGAGGCGGCCGTCGAGGACCTCATGAAGGCCCTCGTCGAGACCCTCGGCCAGGTCGGCGCCAAACTCCGCGCCTGATCCACGGTGCGCCCCGCCTCCCGTCAGGGCGGGGCGGACCCGCAAAAGGAGCGTCCGCATCCCTTTCATCAAGCGGACGCCTCTTTTTTTCCCTAGTCCCACCTCTCACGAAAAACACAACATGTCAGAAAGCTCTCTCAACAAGGCCGATCTCGTCGATCAGCTCTGCAACGATTACTCGATCGAGCGCGCACGTGCACGCGAGGTCGTCGAACAGTTCTTCTCGATCGTTCTCGAGCAGCTCACCGAAGGCAATGTGGTGAAGCTCCCCGGCCTCGGCAACTTCTCCGTGCGTGACAAGAAGCCCCGTCCCGGCCGCAACCTGCAGACCGGCGAGGTCGTCATGATCGAGGCGCGACGCGTCGTCAAGTTCCAGCCCTCGGGCACGCTCGTCGAACGCATCACGTCGAATCTCGTCGGCGAAAAGTGAATTCATACCGTCTTTGCGGTACACTAGGGATTTGGCCTTGCAAAAGTTTCTTGCAGACGTATAATTTGAATCTCTCGGGGCGTAGCGCAGCCTGGTAGCGCACTTGCATGGGGTGCAAGGGGTCGCGAGTTCGAATCCCGCCGCCCCGACCAAATTCCAGGAAAAGAGGTGACTCTCACAAGAGTCGCCTCTTTTTTTCGCCCGTCGGATGGGCGCTTCCCCGTGCGCCGGCAGGGTGGCGCTCTGAATCCTCCGTCTCCGCGTCTCCTGTTGCGGGACGCCCGGGCGCGGGCTTGTTATCATGTTTTCTCCGCATGACCACATGAAGAAGACCAAGGACGGACACCATGCCTCAGACCCCCTCGAATTCAGAACTCCGCATCAAACCCTTCAATGAGCTTTCGCTCGACGAGCTCTACGACATCATGGCGCTTCGCGTCGAGGTGTTCGTCGTCGAGCAGGACTGCCTCTACCAGGACCTCGACGGACGCGACAAGCGCTCCGTACACGTCTTCCTCGTCCGTGACGGGCAGGTGGACGCCTGCGCGAGGATCATCCCGGCCCTCGGGGACGAACCCCTCAAGATCGGCCGCGTGGTCACCCGCGCCTCGGCCCGCAAGCTCGGCCTCGGACGCGTCGTCATGACGGCCGCCATCGACTACGTGCGAGAGCACTACGACGTCGACAGGATCGAGATGAGCGCCCAGGTCCAGGCGATGCCCTTTTACGAGGGCCTCGGCTTCGTCGCCCACGGCGAGTCCTATCCCGAGGACGGGATCCCCTCGATCGCGATGACGCTGATGCTCTGAGCCCCTCCGGAGGGGAATTCCGACCGATCAGGTCGACATTTTCCGCCCCGTGCGCCCGACATTAGGGTTTTCCTGCGTTACAATAAATTTTCTTGAATTCCGACACCCCTCCCGGGGCTGCGGGGCGGCCGCCCATTCACTGCGGGACCGCCCCTTGTTCGTCCAGGGGCCTGCATCAGGCACGGCTCCGGCGCGGCCCTCTCCGACCGGTTCCCCGGCGCCGCAACGCGCGCGGGTCGAGCCGACCGGACCTCCCTCCGGTGAGAGACGTGTCCAAATGGATGAAATTGAGTGATGAAAACCAGTGAACGCATTCGTGAGCGCCTGCGAGCGGCGGGCGCGCCCTTCAAGGCCAACGACAACATCGCGGCCTATCTCGAGGAGGGCGAGCTTGACGCCATCCGCGCCGAGGTCGAACAGCACCTCGAAGGCCTCCTCTCCTCGCTCGTGATCGACGTGGAGAACGACCACAACACGCGCGACACCGCGCACCGCATCGCCAAGATGTACGTCGACGAGGTCTTCGCCGGGCGCTACACCGAGATGCCCAAGGTGACGGACTTCCCCAACGCGAAGAACCTCGACGACTTCCTCGTCGTGGGTCCGCTCGACGTGCGCTCCACGTGCTCGCACCACTTCGCGCCCGTCATGGGCCGCATCTGGGTGGGCGTCGTGCCGGGCGAGCGCGTCATCGGCCTCTCGAAGTTCTCTCGTTTGTGCCAGTGGGTGATGTCCCGTCCGCAGATCCAGGAGGAGTCGGTCATGCAGCTCGCCGACCTGCTCGAGGAGAAGATGGCCCCCAAGGGGCTCGCCATCGTCGTGCGCGCGTCGCACTCCTGCATGACCTGGCGCGGCGTCAAGGAGACCAACTCCGAGATGGTCACCACCGTCATGCGCGGCGCCTTCCGCGAGGACCGCGACCTGCGCCGCGACTTCCTTTCACAGATCGCCTGATCAACATCAAGCGAGGAGACACCACGACATGATCGTCGCCACCCGATACCACGACATCTCCTGCGGCCACCGCGTCGCGGGCCATGAATCCAAGTGCTCCCACCTGCACGGGCACAACTACCGCATCACCTTCGACTGCGCCGGCGAACTCGACGAGATCGGCCGCGTGATCGACTTCTCCGTGATCAAGTCGACCCTGTGCATGTGGCTCGAGGAGAACTGGGACCACCACTTCCTCGTCTGGAAGGAGGACCCCCTGAAGGACGGCCTCGTCGCCCTCGACCCCACGGTCGTCGTCACCGACTTCAACCCCACGGCCGAGAACATGGCCACGCACCTCGCCGAGGTCGTCGCCCCGCGCGTGCTCGAGGGCACGGGCGTCAAGGTGATCCGCTGCCGCGTCGAGGAGACCCGCAAGTGCGCCGCCGAATGGAGGCTCTTCGATGCTCTTCGTTAACGAGCTCTTCTACTCCGTGCAGGGCGAGGGCCGCTTCACCGGCACGCCCGCGGTGTTCGTTCGCCTGCAGGGCTGCCGCTGCCAGTGCCCCTGGTGCGACACGAAGTTCACCTGGAAGCTCGGCCGCGAGAACGGCGTGACCCTGTCCGAGATCCTCGAGAAGAGCGACCGCCCGGGCTACGCGACGGTCTCCGAGGAGGAGCTCGCCTCCCACATCGCCGCGACCTGGCCGCAGGCCCCGATGGTGGTCGTCACGGGCGGCGAACCGTGCCTCTTCGACCTCACGGCCTTCTGCCGCCTGATCGAGGCGCAGGGCCGCCTCGTGCAGATCGAAACCTCGGGCACCGAACCCGTGCGCGTCACCGACTCCACCTACGTCACGGTGAGTCCCAAGCACGGGATGCCGGGAGGCCGCGTGGTCCTGCCGGAGGCCCTCGGACGCGCCGACGAAGTCAAAATGGTGGTAGGCTGTCAGGAGGACATCGAGACTTTGGACGCCCTGCTGGCCCACGTGCGGCCCGGGGCCAGGCTCTCACTGCAGCCCCTGAGCTCGGAGGCGGGCGCCACGGCGCTCTGCTTCGAGACGGTGCTCGAAAGGGGTTCCAGGTACCACCTGTCCCTGCAGACCCACAAGTTCATCAACGTGCGTTGATCGGGAGGAGGGCGAAAGGCCCGTCCCCCAACGAAGAACAAGAGAGCGGTTCCCCTCGGGGGGAGCCGTTTTTTTGCACATCCAGAGGAGTATATGACGTCAAAGACGCCGGCCATCGACATCTCTTACAGATCGATCTTCACCCTGACGGGGCCCATCTTCCTGGCCAACCTGGCCGTGATCTGCTCGGGCACCATCGACACCGTCATGGCGGGACGGCTTTCCCCGGCGGACATGGCGGGCGTGGCGCTCGGCATGGCCGTGGCGAGCTTCATCGCGGTCTCCCTCTCGGACGTCCTCCAGGGACTCTCCCCGGTGGCGGGCTACTACTTCGGCGCGCGCCGCTTCAAGACCGTGGGCGAGAGCCTCTACCAGGCGATCTTCCTCGCGCTCATCTTCGCCGTGCCGGGCGTGCTGATCACCATCGCCGCCGACTTCTGGGCCGCCGTCTCCGGGATGGAGCCCGTGGCGGCCGGCATCGCCAAGACCTATCTGTACTGCTCGGCGGCGGCGCTCCCCGCGATTCTGCTGAGCCGCGGCTACGTCGCCGTGAACGCCGCGACGAGCCGTCCCAAGATCACCATGATCGTCACGCTCTTTTTGGTCGCCTTCAAGGTCCCGGTCAACGGGCTCTTCATGTACGGGTGGCTCGGATTCCCCGCGATGGGCGGCGCCGGTGCGGGCGTCTCCACGGCGATCCTCGCCTGGGGCGGTCTGCTCTGCTACATGGCGATCTGGCACTGCGACCCCTTCTACCTGCCCATGCGCAGGGGGACGCGCTTCGCCTGGAACTGGAAGCTCGTCAAGCATCTCCTCAGGGTGGGCGTGCCGATCGGCGTGGCCGGGTGCTGCGAGATGGCCGCCTTCTCGGCGATGACGATCTTCCTCGCGCGTCTGGGCGACGTCATCGTGGCGGCCCACCAGATCGTCGCCAACCTCGTCTACATCCTCTACGTCTTCCCGTTCTCGGTGGGCATCGCCGGGACCGTGCTCGTCTCCCAGAGCCTCGGCGACAAGAAGGGGTGGATGGCCCGGAAGGCCACCCACCGCGTGCTCTTCATCACGCTCGTCTCCGCGCTGGCGGTCGCCGCCGGCGTGTACGGCTTCAGGGAGGAGATCGTCCATCTCTACACGGACGACGCCTCGGTGGCCGCCACGGCGATCGGCATCGTCGCCTTCGCCTCGCTCTACCACTTCGTCGACGGGATGCAGATCTCCGCGACGAGCCTCCTGAGGGGCTACCAGATCACGTTCCTGCCCATGTGTATCCACGCGTTCATGCTCTGCGGCGTGGCGCTCTCGGTGGGTGCCGTGCTCTGCTATACCGATTGGATCACCGCGCCCATGGGACTGCCCGGCTTCTGGGTGGGCTCCTGCCTCGGCCTGGGGATCGCCGCGCTCGTGATCGTGCCGCTCTGCCTGCATGCCGCCCATGAGCACGCGAGGGACTGACCGCGCTTCAGGCCAATGGCGAGAAGGGGTCCGGATGGTGTTCATCCGGACCCCTTCGTCACTTCGAGGCAAAAAAAATGCGCCTTCGTGAGAAAGCGCATTAAAGAAATCATCAGAAACCTTTCTTCGAGTAGCGACCAAGCAAACTCCCGAAAGATCGGAACCCGGGGGACCTCTCCCCTTTGGTGGGAACCGTTTGTTTCTTCAGTTGTAGCCATCTTATACCCTGATGCTTACGTCAACTTTAAGAAGACGGAGGAAAGTGCCTGAAGTGTTACGAAATTTTTCACTGATGCACCGTTCCGGTCCGTTGGACGCCCCTCCCATGCTGGAAAAACGGGGAAAATGAATCACGGTTCAGTTTGTTGATTTCCGTCGTTTTCCATCGGGTGTATCCCCTAGAAACGGTTTCAAAGCCTCGGAAGTATCACTGAGTTCAGGCACTTCCTTGTAAAATGTGGAGCCAAGAAAATCGGACGGGGATTTCCCCGGGGAACGCCCCCGGCCTCCGTTCTCCTCTTTGAATGAAGGAAACAATCATGCAACGTAGAAAGTTGATCATCGGCGTCGCCGCCGTCGCCTCCGTGGGCCTTCTGAGCGCCTGCCGCACCGCCGCGCTCGCCGAGCCCGAGGGCGTCTCCGGCGGCCTCGCCCCCGAGCAGCTCCGCAACGTCATCATCAAGGCGCTTTTGAACCGCAGCTGGCGCGTCACCGAGGACGAACCCGGCCTGATCAAGGCCCGCTACATCAAGGGTCCGCACATCGCCGCCGTGGTGATCCATTACAACGAAAAGGGCTACCGCATCGAGATGGACCCCGCCACGACGCTCAAGCGTCCCGACGGCATGGTCGACGCCAAGTTCAACCAGTGGGTCCGCAACATCGACAAGGACATCGGCATCGGCATCAACACGTTCCATCTCTGATGAGCATGTTTGATCAAGGAGCCCTGCGATGAAGCGGGGCAAGGGGAGGGAGCCCACCGGGCTCGAGGCCCTCGAGGCGGCCCACCGCGTTGCGGTGACGCCGTTCGTTTTTCAGACGGCGGCATCGCTGATCTCCTCGGGCCTGCTCGGGGTGCTCGGCGCCGCCTACGGCGAGGGCCTCACGAGGCGTTCGATCGAGGAGGCGCTCCCGGAACTTTCCGGGTACGCCCTCGACGTGCTCCTCGAGGCGGGCACAGCCTTCGGACTCCTCCGGAGGACGCCCTCGGGATGGGACGTCACGAAGACGGGCGTCTTCCTCCTGGAGGACCCGCTCGTCAGGGCGAACTTCGACTTCACACGCGACGTCTGCTACAAGGGGCTCGTCCATCTCGACGAGGCCCTGCGCGAGGGACGTCCGGCGGGGCTCGTCGAACTGGGCCCCTGGAAGACCATCTATCCGGCCCTCGACGAACTCCCCGAACCGGCGCGTTCGAGCTGGTTCGCGTTCGACCACGGTTATTCCGACCGGGCTTATGAGGACGCCCTCCCGATCGTCTTCGGGGATGGCGTGGACAAGCTCGTCGACGTGGGCGGCAACACCGGGAAGTGGGCGGCGTTCTGCTGCAGGCACGATCCCGACGTCGAGGTGACGGTCTTCGACCTGCCCGAGCAATGCCGCATCGTCGAGCGCAACCTCGGCGAGCTCGGCTTCGGCACCCGCGTGCAGGCCCTTCCGATCGACCTGCTCACGGATGAGGCCTTCCCCGCGATGGACGCGTCCGTCTGGTGGATGAGCCAGTTCCTCGACTGCTTCCCGCCCGCGACGATCGTTTCGATCCTCAAGCGGGCGCGCTCGGCGATGAAGGACGACGCCAGGCTCTTCATCCTCGAGCCGCTCACCGACCGGCAGGCCTTCGACGCCGCATGCGAATGCCTCGCCGCCTATTCCCTTTATTTCACAGTGATGGCCAACGGCACCAGCCGCTTCTACTCGCTGGAGGACTTCGAGTGCTTCCTTGCGGCGGCCGGATTCGTCATCGAGCGCGTCCACGACGGGCTCGGAACGGGCCACACGCTCATCGCCTGCCGCAAGGCGGCCTGAACGACATGAAGCTCTCTTTCTCGATCATCGACCACTGCGCCCTCGTCCCCGGACTGGGCGGCTCCGAAGCGCTGGCCGCCTGGGCGGCCTCGCCGTCGCCCGTGGTCGACCCCTCGGCCCCCGTCGAGGGTCCCCGCCGCCTTCCGATGATGCGCGCGCGGAGGATGAGCCGCGGCATCCGTCATGCCGTGGAGTGTTCGCTCGAGCTCATGGAACGCTCGGGCACGCCCGACGCGGTCGTCTTTTCGAGCCGCCACGGCGAGCTCGCCCGCGGGGAGAAGCTCCTCAAGGCGATCGCCCTTGGGGAGCCCGTCTCGCCGACGGACTTCATGATGTCGGTGCACAACGCCGCCGCGGGCATGCTCACCATCGAGAAGCACCTCATGGTGCCGGCGAGCTCGGTCGCGGCCGGAGCGGATTCGTTCACCGCCGCCCTCACGGAGGCCGCCGCGATGCTCGCCGCGGGCCGCTCCCGCGTGCTCGTCGTCGACTTTGAAAGCGCGCTCCCGGAGATCGTGGGCTCGAGCTTCGAGGCCGGCGTGCCGAGCTTCGACTACGCCGTGGGCTTCGTCCTCGCCGCTCCCGGAGAAGAGGGGACGGTCTGCACCATGGACGCCGCATTCGACTACACCGGACGCGGGGAACCCGGCGTTCCCCCGGCGATCGCCTTCCTCCACGCCCTCGAGTCGGGCGCCGGGGAGGCCCTGGTCACGGGCGCCCAGTGCACGTCCCGCTTCACTTTCCACGGGGAGGACGGACGATGAGCCGCCGGCCCGTGCCCGAATTCAAGCCCGACGGCTTCCTCGCCTTCCAGTGGCGGCGCCTCATGACGGGGCTCTGCTGGGCGTGCTTCGGCCTGGGAGGCCTGGGGCTCACGCTCACCTGGTTCCCGTGGATCAACGCGGTCGAGAAGGACCCGACAAGGCGCGTGCGCCGCGCCCGCGCCGTCATCGCCGCGAGCTTCCGCCTCTTCATGCGCCTCTGCGAGGTGCTCGGCGTGGCCCGCTACGACGTCGAGGACGTGCGCGCCCTGAGGAAGGTCCGCGGGGCGATCATCGTCGCCAACCATCCGACGATCCTCGACTACGTGCTCATCTGCTCGCAGCTCCCCGGCATGGACTGTCTGGTGAAGGCCGAGCTCACCCGGAACTTCTTCCTCAAGGGGGTGGTCCGGGCGGCCGACTACCTGCTCAACAACCAGTCCGAAGAAATACTCGGGGATTGCAGGACACGACTCGGCCGAGGCGATAATATCCTTATCTTTCCCGAAGGCACCCGTACGGTGCCGGGCCGGCCCCTCAAGCTCAAGCGGGGCGTGGCCCACATCGCGCTGCGGCTGGGACGGCCCCTCCAGGTGGTCCACATCCGCTGCTCGGGACGCTGGCTCGACAAGTCGAGCGCCTGGTGGGAGATCCCCCGCACGCGTCCCGTCATCACCCTCAGGATGGGCGAACCCATCAACCCCGCCGACTTCCTGCGAGAGGGAGAGGAGGGGTACTCCCTCGCGAGCCGCCGCCTGACGCGCGAGCTCACGCGGGTCCTAAGCATCAATAACGAGAACAATCCCAAATGACGACATTGGAAACCCAGATCAAGGAAGTGATCATCGAAGCCCTCAACCTCGAGGACGTGCGTCCCGAGGACATCGATACCGATGCGCCGCTCTTCGGCGAAGGGCTCGGGCTCGACTCGATCGACGCCCTCGAACTCGGCCTCGCCATGAAGAAGCACTTCAAGGTGAGCCTCAACGGCCCCACGGAAGACGTGAAGGCCCACTTCCACTCCGTGGCCACCCTCGCGAAGTTCATCCGCGAGAACCAGGCCTGATGAAAACCAGAAGCGAGATTTGAACAAAATGGCTGTTTACACCAAAGACGAGATTTATCAGGAAATCGTGAAGGCGATGGCCGAGCTCTTCGAGCTCGATCCCGCCGAGATCACACCCGAGAGCCGCCTGGTCGAGGACCTCGACCTCGACTCCATCGACGCGGTCGACATGATCGTTCGCCTGCAGAACATGATCGGCAAGCGCATCAAGCCCGAGGACTTCAAGTCCGTGCGCACCGTCGGCGACGTCGTCGACGTGCTCGTCGGCCTTCAGGAAGACGACGGGAAGCAGTAAATGAAAGCGCCCTCCGAGCGCCGCACCCCCTGGCGGAGCCTCATGAAAGGGGCCGCCACGGGGTTTTTCGTTTTATGGCCCCTGCTCATCCTCTGGGCGGCCCGCACGGAAGGCCTCGGGGCCGTCCTGTGGATCTCGCTCGCGCTCTTCGTCGTGCGCGCCGGCGCCGCCTTCGTGGTGCGCTCGCCCCGCGAGGGGGCGCTCTTCACCGGGGGCGCCGCCCTGACGGGCTGGGCCCTCGCCACGGATGAGCTCGACTGGGCGCTCTACTACCCGGTCTTCGTCAACGCGGTCCTCCTCGTCTTCTTCGCGGCCACGCTCGTGAAGGGGCCGAGCATGATCGAACGCTTCGCGAGGATCGCCGAGGGCGGGGAGCTCCCGCCCGAGGGCGTGGCCTACACGAGGCGCCTGACCTTCTGGTGGTGCCTCTTCTTCGTGGGCAACGGCTCGATCGCCCTCGCCACGGTCCTCTCGGGGAACCTCGAATGGTGGACCCTCTGGAACGGGGCGCTTTCCTACGTGGCCATCGGGCTCTTCATCGGAGGGGAATACCTCTACAGGAAAAAGGTGCTTCATGTCTGAACCCGTACGCATGACCCGCTGGTTCTCGCCGGAGCGCGCCCCTGTGGTGCTCTGCCGCGGGACCGGACTCACCGTGGGCGACGCCGCCCGCGCGGTGGACGCGCTCGCCGGGGAGCTCGCCTCCTCGAATGCGCGCCGCTGGGCCATCCGGGCCGCCCGCCTCGACGACTTCCTCGTCGCGCTCGCGGCGCTCCTGACGACCGGGCGCATCCCCGTGCTCTTCTCGTCGGCCGACGCCGTCTACCGCACGATGGAGGGACGCTATGAGGGCGTGTTGAGCGCCGACGGAACCCTTCCCGAGGGCATCGCAGGGGTCGAGGTCCTCGCCATTCCCAAGGCCGTCCCGGGGGCCGCCGCCGAGGGCGCCTTCCCGGCAATCGGCCGCGTCGACCCCGAATCCGTGATCGAACTCTTCACCTCGGGCTCGACCGGCGTGCCCAAGCGGATCGTCAAGACCGTGGCCGTGATGGACAAGGAGGCGCGCATGACCGCGCCCGGCTTCGCAGCGCTCAGCAGCGGGACCACGCTCACGACGAGCGTGGAGCC
>CAJMRV010000014.1 GCA_905215795.1 uncultured bacterium
TTGAGAGGTGCACGGCGTCCCGGTGGTGAGCGGCGACAGGGAGTGGGCCCCCTGCGCGTGGGGCGGGGTGAAGGCGTGATCATGAGAAAAGGAAAAGCCCGGCTTGAGCCGGGCTTTTTCGTGGGGCCGGGGGACGCGCCCCCGCGGATCAGCCGATCCGCTCCTTCATGTCGGCCGTGAGCCGGTCGAGCATTTCGTAGCGGCGGCGGTACATCGAGCGCTTCTTGCTCTGGATGTCCTCGAGCGGACGGCGCTCCACCGTCGTCGGCAGACGCCAGTAGGCGCCCTCACGTTCACCCCCGTTCTCCTGCCAGCTCTCGTCGTAGTTGAAGAAGACCTTCTTGGAGCCGTGCAGGCGGATCTTCACCTGGTCCTTGTAGGGGATCCCGAGGAGGTCGAGCCCCCAGAGGGCGGCGGTCATCTTCAGGGCGTCCACGAGCAGGAACATCGGACGGTAGCCGTGGAGCTCCTTGGTGAGCTTCTTGACGAGCTCCTGGGCGTCGTCGCCCTTGGGGCCCTGCAGGCTCGCGATGAGCATGCGCCCGTCGACCATGCCGAACGAGGCGTTGTAGTAGTGCTTGTCCGTGCCGTCCTGGAAGTTCACCGAGAAGTATCCCTCGAGGAAGTCGATCACGTTGAGGTTGAGGTTGAGCGTGAGCGTGTCGGTGAGGCGCGTGATTTCGATCGTGCCGTCCCTGACGAGCGTGTCGACGCGCTCGGGACCGAGGATGCGGGCGAGCGCCTCGAAGGTTTCGATGATGTGGTCGACGCGTTCCTTGGGGGAGAAGCGCTTGTCGAGGTAGCGGTAGATCACCGCGTGCATGCGCACCGGGTTCTCGTGGAAGAGCGGGAGCCATTCGGGGTGCGCGTTGAGCCAGGCGATCAGGCGCCTGGCCTGACCCGCGTAGAACGGGCGGCGCAGCCAGTAGCGCGCCCACATGCGCAGCATCTTGAGCTTGCGCCTCTCGCGCCCTATGTACATCTCGCCGGCGGTGGGGATGTGGGTGAGAGGGCTTCGATCGGGATTCGTCATGATTGCGGGTGTGTGTTTCAGAGGGAAGTCACGCGGCCCACCGGGGTTCCGGACGGGCCGCGTCTTGTCGTTTTTGCGGGGTCGTGCCGGAGGCGCACCTCCGGCGCGGGACCTTACTCTTCTTCGGCGAAGGTGGCGAGCGCCCTGAGGACGTCGGCCTTTTCAACGCCCTCGAAGAGCGTCACGGGGGCGCCTTCGAACTTGGAGGCGTCCTCCTTCATGGCCTTGACCCACTGGCCGGCGTCGCGGCCCGAGTCGAAGCCCTCGGAGACGAAGAGGTCGCGGCCCTCGAAGGCGAGCTTGAAGTAGAAGCGGCCGTCCTTTTCACGGTACTGCTTGAAGTTCGCCTTGGGGGCGGCTTCGCGCACTTCCTTCTCCTCGGCGGCGGGCACGAGCGCGGTGAACGGGCACAGGCCGACGGCCGGACGGATGCGGGCCATCAGGTCGCGGGCGACCTTGCGGGCCTTCTCGGCGCCCTTCTGGAGGACGGCCTCGATCTTCTCGGGATGCGCGATGAGTTCCTCGTAGCGCTTGCGCATCGGGCCGATCTCCTTGTCGATCTGGTCGGCGAGGCGCTGCTTGGCTTCGCCCCAGCCCAGGCCCGCCTTGAGTTCGGCGCGGAAGGCCTCGGCCTCCTCGGGCGTGGCGAACGCCTCGAAGATGACCATCAGGGAGTTGGAGTCCGGATCCTTGGGCTCGCCCGGGAGCTTCGAGTCGGTGACGATGCGGGAGATGGCGTCGTCGAGCGCGGCGCGGCCGCCTTCGAAGAGCGGGATCACGTTGTTGTAGGACTTGCTCATCTTGCGGCCGTCCAGGCCGGGGAGCACCTCGATCGCGGAGCCGCCGGTGGCCTGGGGCATCACGAAGAAGGGTTCGTCCTTGGGGGCGTAGAGGTAGTTGAAGCGGGTGGCGACGTCGCGGGCCATCTCCAGGTGCTGGAGCTGGTCATGGCCGACCGGGACCTCGTGGGCGTTGAACATGAGGATGTCGGCGGCCATCAGCACGGGGTAGCAGAACAGGCCCATGGAGACGTCGGCGTCGGGGTCCTTGCCCGCGGCGACGGCGGCGTCCGTGGCGGCCTTGTAGGCGTGGGCGCGGTTCATCTGGCCCTTGGCGGTCGAGCAGGCGAGCATCCATGCGAGCGTCGGGATCTCCTCGATGTCGCTCTGGCGGTAGAACACGACGCGCTCGGGGTCGAGGCCCGCGGCGAGCCAGGTGGCCGCGATCTGCAGGCGGCTCCTCTGGATGCGCTGGGGGTCCTGGCACTTGATGAGGGCGTGCAGATCGGCGAGGAAGAAGAAGCTCTGGACGTCCGGGTTCAGGCTGTCCTGGATGGCCGGACGGATGGCCCCCACATAGTTTCCGATGTGCAGGGTTCCGGTGGTGTTGATGCCGGTAAGTACTCGTTTTTTCATTGTCGACGACCGTTCTTTTGCATGGATGAATCTTGTGTCCGGCTCGTCGGAGCCGGGAAAAATCCGGCCGCCCCGTAAGGCGGCCTCGTTTAATCATAGCCTTTTTTACGCCCCTGAAAAAAGCGAACGCCTCTTCGGCTTGCAAAGAGGCGTTCACGTCGGGGCGTTTCAACCGTCCTTGGACGGGGCTCCGTTAGAGACCGGCGGAGGCGCGCAGGGCTTCGACCTTGTCGGTCTTCTCCCACGTGAATTCCGGCTCTTCACGGCCGAAGTGGCCGTAGGCGGCGGTCTTCGAGAAGATCGGACGGCGCAGGTCGAGCATCTGGATGATGCCGCGCGGACGCAGGTCGAAGTGCTCGCGCACGAGCTTGGCGATCTCGGCGTCGGGGATCACGCCCGTGCCGTTGGTCATCACCGTGATGTTCATCGGTTCGGCCACGCCGATGGCGTAGGAGACCTGGACCTGGCACTGGCGGGCCAGGCCGGCGGCGACGATGTTCTTGGCGACGTAGCGGCAGGCGTAGGCGGCCGAGCGGTCGACCTTCGTGGCGTCCTTGCCGGAGAAGGCGCCGCCGCCGTGCGGGCAGTAGCCGCCGTACGTGTCGACGATGATCTTGCGGCCGGTGAGGCCGCAGTCGCCCTGCGGGCCGCCGACCACGAAGCGGCCGGTCGGGTTGATGAGGAACTTGGTGTCCTTGAGCCATTCGGCCGGCATGACCGGACGGATGATCTCCTCGACGATGCCCTCGATGAATTCGGGCTTCATCGTCTTGCCGTCGCTCATTTCAGGCGAGTGCTGGGAGGAGATGACGATCGTGTCGCAGCCGACGGGCTTGCCGTCGACGTAGCGCAGGGTCACCTGGCTCTTGGCGTCGGGACGGAGGAAGGGCAGCACGCCGTTCCTGCGCACGATGCTCTGACGCTCCATCAGACGGTGGGCGTAGTAGATCGGGGCGGGCATGAGGGTGCGCGTTTCGTCGCAGGCGTAGCCGAACATGATGCCCTGGTCGCCGGCGCCGAGGTTGAGCTCGTCGTCGAAGGCCTTGTCGACGCCCTGGGCGATGTCCTGGGACTGCTTGTCGTAACCGACGAGCACGGAACAGCCCTTGTGGTCGATGCCGTATTCGGTGTTGTCGTAGCCGATGCGCTTCAAGACGTTGCGCGTCAGGCCGATGTAGTCGACGTTGGCGTTGGTGGTGATTTCACCGGCGAGGACGACCAAACCCGTGGTGCACAGGGTTTCGGCCGCGACGCGGCTCATGGAGTCCTGCTCGAGGCAGGCATCGAGGACGGCGTCAGAGATCTGGTCCGCGACTTTGTCGGGGTGACCTTCGCTGACGGATTCGGAAGTGAAGAGATATTCGCTGGCCATTCGCCATACTCCTGAAGTTTGAATGAAAGGCAGCGCCAAACGCAGGAAGCAGAGCAATGAGCCGATGCGCAGACGCTTTAGCGGTACTTCTTGTTCGCCCCGCAAGTTGTCTTTGATTAACTCGGCGAATCAGGTGATTGTACTCCCGGCGCGGATTGTTTTCCACCCGCTTCGGGAAGGAATTCCGGACGGCGCGGAGCCGCGTCGTGAAAAAACATTAAAATAAGGGGATTTCACCCATTTCCATTCCACAACCGCTTGATTATGAACTGGCTCTTGAAGATCCTCTCGATGCTCCCGCTCAGGCTCCTGCAGCTGATCGGGGCCGGGATCGGATCGCTCGCCTTCCGACTCATCCCCGTGCTCAGGAACCGGACCAACGAGCATCTCGACCTGGCCGGACTCAACGCCCCCGGACTCTACGCCCGGGTCGGGCGCAACGTCGGCCGCCAGGCGCTCGAGAGCTGCTGGATCTGGAACCGCCCGGCCGACGAGGTCTGCCGACGCGTCACGGTCTCCGATGATGCCCGCCGCATCATCGACGGGGCCGTCCGCTCCGGACGCCCGCTCGTCTTCCTGACGCCGCACTTCGGCTGCTTCGAGGTGCTGCCCGTGTGGTTCGCCCACACCTACCACGAGAGCCTCGGCAAGTCGATCGCGGTCCTCTTCAAGCCCCCGAAGAAGGCCATTATCGCCAAGGTGGTCGGCGAATCCCGCCAGGCCCCCGGCATCATGGCCTGTCCCACGACGATCGTGGGCGTCAAGCACGTGATCAAGGCCCTGCGCCGGGGCGACGCCTTCGGCGCGCTCCCCGACCAGGTCCCCACCGCCGGCGACGGCGTCTGGGCGGACTTCTTCGGACGTCCCGCCTACACGATGACGCTTCCGATGCGCGTGGCGCACCAGTTCGACGCGGTCCGCATCTTCGCGTGGACCTCCCGCGAGGGCCACGGCTGGCGCCTCGACGCGATGCTCTGGGACGAACCCCTGACGGGCGACCTCAAGAAGGACGCCCGCAGCATGAACCGCATGATCGAGGAGATCGTCAGGCTGCGCCCGGAACAGTACGGGTGGAGCTACAACCGCTACAAGGGCGCGAACGCACCGCGCCCCGACGCGGAGTGAGTTTTCAGGAAAGACATGTCGCTTAACCGCTTTTTCGCAGGGCTCTCCGTGAGCTTCGTCAAGGGCTGCCGCTGGGTGCCCATGTTCATGCGCGAGGGTCTCTCGGCCCTCCTCGGGGCGATCTGCTGGCTCGCGCTCGCAAGGCGCCGCCGCATCACGCTCACGAACCTCAGGCTCTGCATGCCCGAACTCTCCGAGAAGGAGCGCGCCGCCCTCGGGCGCTCGCTCTTCAGGAGGATCGCGCGCTCGCTTCTCGACCACGGCCGCCTCTGGAGCGACTCGGCCGAGGGGATCCGGGACTTCGTCACCGTCGAGGGGATCGAACACCTCGTCGACAGGAAGCCCGGCGAGGCCGTGATCGTCGTCTCCCCGCACTTCGTGGGCCTGGACGCCGCGGGCATCATGCTCAACACCTACGTGCGCGGCGTCTCGCTTTATCAGACGCAGAGCATCCCCGAGTGGGACAAGGCGTTCTTCGACGGACGCAAGCGCTTCTCCGACCCGGTCCTGATCGCCAAGAGCGGCAACAACGACCTGAGGACGGTGATGAAGTCGATGAAGGAGGGGCTGCCCTTCTACTACCTCCCGGACAAGGACCACGGTGAGAAGAACTCGCTCTTTTTGCCGTTCTTCGGCGTCAACGCCGCGACGCTCCCGATGGTCTCGAGGCTCGCGCGCGTCACCCGCGCGAAGGTCCTCTGGTGCATCGCCACGATGACCGACCGGGGCTACCACGTGATCATCAGCGAGCCCTGGCGGGACTTCCCCACCAAGGACCCCGAGGCCGATACGCGCCGCCTCAACCGCGAACTCGAGGACTGGATCCGCGCTTATCCGGACCAGTACTACTGGGTCCACCGCCGCTTCAAGACGCGCCCTGAAGGGGAGCCCTCCGTTTATGAGGACTGATCCGGGGACGGTGCTCTCCTTCGTGAAGATGGAGGGCGCGGGCAACGACTTCGTCGTCTTCGACGCCTTTGAGAACACCGTCGGACCGACCCCGGCGCTCGCGCGCCGGCTCGCCGACCGACGCCTCGGCGTGGGCGCCGACCAGGTCCTCTGGGTGGGGCCCACCGGGGTCCCCGGGGCCGACTTCGCCTACCGCATCTTCAACGCCGACGGAAGCGAGGCGGAGATGTGCGGCAACGGGGCGAGGGCGGTAGCCGCCCATCTGGCGCGCCGCGGGCTGCTCCGTGACGGACGCGCCGTGCTCTCCGTGAAGCGCGGGCTCGTCCCCGTGTCGGTCTCCCCCGAGGGGAACGCCGCCGCCGTGATCGGACGCCCCGACTTCTCCACGTCCACCCCCGACTTCAGGATGGGGTCCGACATCTCCCACTCCGGGGAGGGCCTTCCCGGCTTCCCCGTCCCGGGCTCGTCCCGGCGCCTCCACGTCGTCACCGTCGGGAACCCCCATGCGGTGACCGTCGTCGGCTCCGAAGAGGAGATGGACGCCCTCATGGCATCGGCCGGAGCGCTCCTTCAAAAGGACCTCCGTTTCCCGAACGCCGTCAACGCGGGGTTCCTGCTCCCCTTGACGCGCACCAGGGCGCTCCTCAAGGTCTGGGAGCGCGGGACCGGTCCGACGCCCTCCTGCGGGACGGGCGCCAGCGCGGCCGCCGCCGTGGGCATGGCCCTCGGCCTTTTCGACCGGCGCGTCTCGCTTGAGATGCCGGGCGGAACCCTCACCGTCGAGGCCCTCGACGGGGGCGCGCTCGAGCTCACCGGCCCCGTCTCGACGGTCTTCGAGGGACGGGCCGGAATCCCCGGAGAGCTTCTCCGGGCCGGCTGAAAGAGTTACATTCAGGCAATCAGTCAACACATGGCAACACCATCGGCGTCCCCGCGAACCTACAATGGGGACACCGACGAAACAAAGAGTGCGGTGCGTCCGGGGGACACGAAGGTGGATCCCCCGCCGGCGCCCGCCACATCAAGGAGGCCCTATGGCACAAACCGTCAATGAACAACCCGGCATCCCGGTCACGATCCTGACGGGGTTCCTCGGCGCTGGCAAGACCACGCTTCTGAACCGCATCCTCAAGGAGAACCACGCCCACCGCATCGCAATCATCGAGAACGAGTTCGGCAAGGAGAACATCGACAGCGACCTGATCGTCACCGAAAGGAAGGAGCAGATCGTCACCATGAGCAACGGGTGCGTGTGCTGCACGATCCGCGGGGACCTCTCGCGCGTGCTCACCGACCTGCGCCGCCAGCGTGAAAAGGGCGAGGTCGACTACGACTACGTCGTGATCGAGACCTCCGGCGTGGCCAACCCCGGCCCCGTCGCCCAGACCTTCTTCATGGACGACGCCGTGGCCGCCTTCTTCCGTCTCGACGGCGTCGTGACGGTGGTCGACTGCAAGCACGGCGCCCAGGTCCTCGACGAGGAGGCCGCGGCCCGCGACCAGGTCGGCTTCGCCGACAAGATCCTCCTCTCAAAGACCGACCTCTGCACTCCCGAGGAGGTCGCCGCGATGAAGGACCGCCTGCGCCGCATGAACGCGCGCGCCCGCATCATCGAGGTGAACATGGGTGACTGCCCGGTCGAGGAGGTCCTCGACATCGAGGGCTTCAACATGAACGACGTCCTCGACGTGGACCCGCAGTTCTTCTCGGACGCGCACCACCATCACCACCACAACGACGACATCGCCAGCTTCGTCTACGAGTCGGACCGCCCGTTCGACCCGCAGAAGTTCGAGCGCTACATGGGCTCGCTCACGAGCGTGTACGGCCCGGACATGCTGCGCTACAAGGGGATCCTCTATCTCTACGGCACCGAGTTCAAGGTGGCCCTCCAGGGCGTGCACATGCTCATGGCCGCCGACGTCCTCAAGCCCTGGGGCGGGGAGAAACCCTATTCCAAGCTCGTCTTCATCGGTCGCAACCTCCCTAGGGACGCGATCTTCAAGGGTTTGGACACCTGCCTCGCTTAAGGAAAACCCTATTGCGTAAGCGCGGGAAATATTTAGACTTTTTTACATATTTCGTGGAAAAGTCCGCCGTTTTCCTGTATAAAACCATATTCCATAACGACGGGTCCGGCCCGAACCGGTCCGGCCCGTCAATTTAATTAGAAAAGAGTGTCTATGGGAACCAAAAAACCGCTTACGGCTGAAGATGTCCTCGCCATGTCGGAAGACGACTACATGAACGAAGAACAACTCGAGTTCTTCAAGCGTCGTCTCATGGACATGGAAGCCCAGCTGCGTGCGAACGCAGACCAGACTACCGAGAACCTCCGGGAGACGACCGTCGTCCCCGACCCGGCCGACCGAGCCACGATCGAGGAGGAACACGCCCTCGAACTCCGCACCCGTGACCGTGAACGCAAGCTCTTGAAGAAGGTTCAGCTCGCCATCAAGCGAATTGAATCCGGCGACTACGGTTACTGCGAGGAAACGGGCGATCCCATCGGCGTGGCACGACTCATGGCCCGTCCGACCGCCACGCTGAGCCTTGAGGCCCAGCAGCGTCGCGAGCTCCAGCGCCGACTTTACGGCGACTGATGCACAGCCCGGAGAAGGGGGCTCCCGCAGGGGGGCTCCGTTTCTCGTAGAATTCGAGAAGGCTCGACGGCTTCCCCTTTCAAAGGGAGGGAGCCCTCGGGCCTTGTTTTTCATCCAGACGCCCTGAAAGGGCGGTTTTCAGGAAACGCGGCATGACTCGACAGAAACCCTACAGACCCTTCTGGCTCATCGACCTCGACAACACCCTGTTCGACGCCTCGCACAGCATGTTCGACGCGATCCACCATTCGATGAACGAATTCATCATGGAGCGCCTGGGCCTCGACGAAGCGTCCGCCGGGTCGCTGCGCCGCGAGTACTGGCGCCGCTACGGGGCCACCTACGAAGGGATGTGGCGCCACCACCGCATTCCGCCCGAGGAGTTCCTGCTTGCCACGCACTCCTTCGACCTCATTCCGCACGTGCGCGCCGACGGCTCGAGCGCCCGCGTGATCGCCTCGCTCCCCGGCCGGAAGGTCCTCTACACGAACAGCCCCTCGCACTACGCACGCCGCATCCTCCGCCACCTCGGACTCCTCCAGTCCTTCGAGGCGATCGTCGCCTCCGACAACACGCGCATGCTCGGCGAGTGGCAGGCCAAGCCCTCCCGGGTCGTCCTCGAGGCGATCTGCCGGAGGTTCCACGTGAAACATTCCGACTGCGTGCTCGTCGACGACAGCCTCGCCAACCTGCTCTGCGCCCACAGGATGGGCATGCGCACGGTCTACGTGGCGGGCTACCGGCGCCGCCACGGCCACGGAGGCGAGCTCCACGCCGTGCCCTGGGTCGACCACCGGATCGAACACATCCGCGAGCTCCCCAGGCTCGAGTTCCGCGATCCGAGGCCCGCTCCGAAGCTCACTCGGGCACAGGCCATCAAATTGCGCTAAATTATGGGCTCCCCGATCCCATAGGAACATCCGGAAGCACACATGACGAAGAAGAGAAGTCTGGGCAGGCCGCAGAGGAAGCGCCTTCCGCTTGAACAACGCAGGAAACTCGTGCTCGAGGCCGCCGTCAAGATGATGGGCGAGCGTCAGGGCAACGAGGTGACCGTCGTGGGCATCGCCCGCGAGCTCGGCTGGTCCGTACCCGCCGTGACGCGTTGCTTCCGCTACCGTTCCGACATCATCAATGCGCTGCTCGACTTCGCCGAGGAGAGCCTCCTGAAGCTCTACGGCGAGGTGCGCGCCCGCTATCCCGATGACGGCCGCGCGTTCGCACGCGAGCTCTTCATCGTCTTCCACAAGTTCACCGAGCTCAACCCGGGCTTCGTCCAGGTCCTGACGGGCCGCGCCTTCGGCGTGGACGAGCCCGAGCTCATGAAGCGTCTTCTCTCGCTCCACGACCGCTGGGAGCGCTGGTTCCGCGAGGCCCTCAAGCTCGGGATCCTCAACGAGCAGCTCCCCGTGGACTACGACGCCACGGCCCGCGCCGCGGTGCTCATGCAGGTCTTGAACGGCTTGTGGACGCGCTACGCGATCGAGACGCGCCACCACCGCCTCTCGAGGATCTATCCGGCCGTCGAGGCCCTCATGAAGCCCTGACTTCCGATCCGCCCGGAGCACTGCTCCGGGACAAGGACACAAAAAAATCCCGCGGCCCCCAGATTGAAGGGGTGCACGGGATTTTTCGTTTCCGAAGGAGGCCCGGGGATTATTCGGCGGGCTTCTTTTCGGGTTTGGCGTCGGACTTCGACTCGGGCTTGGCTTCGTCCGCCTTGGACTTGACGTCCTTGGCTTCCTTGGCGTCGGTCTTCTGATCTGCCTTGGCGTCGGCCTTGGTGGACTTCGCGTCGGTCTTGACGGCCTTGGCGTCGCCCTTGGCGGCCTTCGCACCGGCCTTGGCGTCCTTGCCGTCCTTCTTCTCCTTGGCCTCGGCTTCGGCGGCCTTCTTCTTGTCCTCCTCGTCCTTGAGGCGGCGCACTTCGGCGCGGCTCTTGCCGCGGTACTTCGAAACTTCGACCTTCTCGCCCTTGAGCAGGCGCACGGCCTGCTGGAGCTGGTAGTCCTTGTCGTCGCCGTACTGGAAGAGCGGGTAGTCGGGCATGTCGGTCTCCTCACCGTCGTAGGGGAGCTTCTCGAGCATGGCCTCCTCTTCCTCCTCGCTCGTGTCCGAGGGGTTCAGAAGGTGGTGGTTGAGGTCGGACTCGCGCACCGTGAAGGTCGGGTAGTTGCCCTTGGGGGTGTCGTCCACGTAGACGTCCGGCTCGATGCCCTTGGCTTGGATCGAGCGGCCCGAGGGGGTGTAGTAGCGGGCGGTCGTGAGCTTGACGCCCACGGTCTCGTCGCCGTACTTCATCGGGAAGATCGTCTGCACGGAGCCCTTGCCGAAGGAGCGGTCGCCCATGATCGTGGCGCGCTTGAGGTCCTGGAGGGCGCCCGCCACGATTTCGGAGGCGGAGGCCGACGAGGAGTTGATCAGCACGACGATCGGCACGGTCTTCGCTTCAGGCGGGACCGAGGCGAGGGCACGGACGGCGTCGCCCGAGCGGTAGTCGGCGGGGCGCGCCTTGAAGACGGCGTTGGAGGTCTCCACGCGGCCCTTGGTTGAGACGACGGTGGTGTCGGCCGGGACGAACGCGGCCACGACGCCGATGGCGGCCTGGAGCAGTCCGCCCGGGTCGTTCCTCAGGTCGAGCACGATGCCCTTGAGGTGCTTCTTCTCCTTGAGCTCCTTGATCGCCTTGACGAGGTCCTCGGCGGTGCGCTGCTGGAACTGGGAGATGCGGATGTAGCCGAACCCGTCCTCGAGCTCGTGCATCTTCACCGACTTCGTCTTGATGACGGCGCGGGTGATGTCGAAGGTCATCGGCTTGGTGACGCCCTTGCGGGCGATCGTCAGCTTGATCTTCGTGTCGGGTTCGCCGCGCATGCGCTTGACGGCGGCGTTGAGCGAGATGTCGGCGAGGGACTTGTCGTCGATGCGGGTGATGATGTCGCCCGCGCGGATGCCGGCCCTGGCGGCCGGGGTGTCGTCGATCGGCGCGATCACGCGCACGCCGGCGGGGTCCTTGGTGACCTCGATGCCGAGGCCCCCGAAGGAGCCTTCGGTGCTTTCGTTGAGGTCCTTGTAGCCCTTCGTGTCGAGGAAGTTCGAGTGCGGGTCGAGACCGCTCACCATGCCCTCGACGGCGGACTGCAGGAGCTTCTTGTCGGAGACGTCGTCCACGTAGAAGCTCTTGACGGCCTGGAATGTGTTGGAGAACTGACGCACGTCCTCGAGCGGGAGCACGGGTTCCTTGCCCGCGTAGGCCTGGAAGCCGACGCTGATCAGCAGGCCGGCGGTGGCTCCGATGCCGAGGAGTACGGCGGATTTGATCTTGCTCATGAAGTGTCTTGTTTGTTGGGTTCCCATGGGAACCTTTCGGTGTGTCCTTTGGCCCTATTGTAGTGGGGACGGCCCCGGGAAGGCGTCCTGGAGCACGTAAAGAAGGATTTATAAGTATAAGCGAGAGTCTCCCGAACCTCTTGCGGGGGAGTTGTCTCGAAATGTATCGACCCGTTCCCGGGGGAGCTCCCGGGGGCGCGTTCCTGTCTTTTCCTCCGAACTCGTCTAAAATCAACCAATCACACCCCGCGCGGGGCCCGGAGTGCTCCGGCGCCGCCACCGCGCCCCGTCCAACGACAAAAGCGATACCGATCATGATGGATTTCTTTCTCCAAACCGACAACCTCATCCTCGAAGGCGTGATCCTCGTCTCCGCCGCCGGCCTGATGCTCCCGCTCTTCACGAAGAAGCTCTACGCCCCCGCGGTCTCCCCGAAGGCCGTCATCGACCTGATCAACAAGGAGGACGCCGTCGTCATCGACGTGCGCGGTGCGGCCGAGTTCAAGCGCGGCCACATCGCCAAGGCGAGGAACGTGCCCGCCGACCAGATGGCCAAGGCCGTCTCCGGCCTCGACAAGGCCCGTCCCGTGGTGCTCTGCGACCAGTCGGGCGCCGTCGCCCGCATGGTGAGCCGCCTCCTGAAGTCCATGGGCTTCGAGAAGGTCTACCTGCTCGAGGGCGGCATCGACGCGTGGAAGAAGGAAAACCTGCCCCTGGCTTGATAAAACGGGGCTCCGCCCCCATATGAAAGAAAACGGGCTTCGGAAAAAGAAGGGCGGGGCAACCGCCCGCCCGGACCGGAGCCGGCAACCGACCAATCCAAGCCCGGACGGCGTCCAACCCCGTCCGGACGAACTCTCCAAAGGAACCGACATGGCAGAGAACGAAAACACCAACGATCAGAACCCCGCCCAGGAAGGCGCCGCCCCCGAACAGGAACCCGTCTTCCAGCTCGTGCGCTGCTACCTGATGGACGCCTCCCTTGAGATGCCCAACGCCCCCGGCATCCTCCTCGAGGAAGCCAAGGAACCCGACGTCGACATCAAGTTCGAGGTGAGCACCCAGCTCCTCGCCGAAAACGTTTACGACGTGGCCGTGCGCGGCACGATCACCGTCAAGAGCGGCGACCGCACGATGATCCTCGTCGAAGGCAAGCAGTCCGGCCTCTTCTCGATCGCGGGCCTCCCCGAGGAAGCCCTCGCCCACGTCACCAACGTCCTCTGCCCGACGATGGTCTACCCGTACCTGCGCGCCAACCTGGCCGACCTCATGGTCCGCGCCAACGTGCCGCCGGTCCACATGCCCGAAGTGAACTTCGAGGTCCTCTACCAGCAGCGTCTCGCCCAGGCCCAGGCCGAGCTCGACAAGCAGCAGGCCGAAGGCGCCGCGCCCGAAGCCGCCAACTGAGTCGAAACCGCGAAGGCCTGAGGGCCAGTGAAGGGGCGGCGCCCTGAGGCGCTCCGTCCCGGCTCCGAATAAAGGGGGTCTCCCATCCGGGAGGCCCCTTTTGTCATACAGAAAATCTATTTGCCTCGGAGTGCGGATAGGCTACAATTACCCAAGCACCTGATTTTTTTCAAAGTCCCATGAGAAACAGGCACCTTTGAACCTTTCCGCTCACAGGGAGAACCTATGCAACCGATTCGTATCTTGTTGATTGATGACCACACGCTTTTCCGCAGCGGCGTCAAGGCGCTGCTGCAGCGTCAGCCCGACTTCGAAGTCGTCGGCGAGGCCAGCGACGGCCTTGAAGGTGTGAAGCTCGTCGAACAGATTCCGGCTGACGTGGTCCTCCTCGACGTGGACATGCCCAGCATGAAGGGCCACGAGGCCCTCGCCCAGATCCGCGAGACGCATCCGGACCTGGCCGTCCTGATGCTCACCGTGAGCGAGGACTGCGAGACGCTCGGCGAGTGCCTCAAGCTCGGCGCCCGCGGCTACCTCCTCAAGAAGATCGACCAGGACTTCCTCCTGAGGGCCATCCGCTCGGCCTATTCGGGCGACTCGGTGATCTCCCCGCAGATGATGACGAAGTTCGTGAGCCAGCTCGCCGATCCGGAGGCCTCCAAGCCCCGTTCCAACGGCACCGACCCGACGGTCCTCACGCGCCGTGAGCGCCAGACGCTCGCGTGGCTCTCCCGCGGCGTCTCCAACAAGGAGATCGCCCGCGCGCTCAACCTCGCCGAGAGCACCGTGAAGGTCCACGTTCAGAGCATCCTGAGGAAGCTCGGCCTCACGAGCCGCGTCCAGGCGGCGATCTACGCGCTCGAGCACAAGATCGACAAGGAGATCTGACGGAGGATCCTTCCTCCCCATAAACGAAGAAAGGCGGCCCGCGGGCCGCCTTTTTCATTGGCTGGAAGTTTTCAAAAAGGGGGTCAGATGCCGCCCTCGAAGCCGTTCTGGCGCCAGGCCTCGTAGACCGTGACCGCCACGGAGTTGCTTAGGTTGAGGCTCCGGTTGTTCGGACGCATCGGCAGGCGGATCGTCTGTTCGGGCTTGAAGAGGTCGCGGATTTCCTGCGGGAGGCCGTGGCCTTCGGAGCCGAAGACGAACCAGTCGCCCGGACGGAAGAAGCCGTCGACGAAGCGGGCGGTGCCCTTCGTGGACATCGCGAACATGCGCGCGGGGTCGGGCTTCTCGGATTCGAGGAACGCTTCGAAGGACTCGTGGATCTTCATCGTGGCGTACTCGTGGTAGTCGAGGCCGGCGCGCTTCATCTGCTTGTCCTCGAGCGTGAAGCCCAGGGGCTTGACGAGGTGCAGGGTGCAGCCCGTGTTGGCGCACAGGCGGATGACGTTGCCCGTGTTGGGCGGGATTTCGGGATGGACGAGAACGACGTTGAACATGATTCGTCTGGGATGGATGTGTGTCGGGATTGTCTTTGTGGGAGAAGGGACGCGCGGGGCGTCCCTTCCTGCCTGGCTTCTCGGGTCTCTCCGGCCTATTCGGCCTCGACCTCGAAGGCGCCGCGCATCTTCTTGATGGCGGCCTTTTCAAGCTGGCGCACGCGCTCGGCGGAGATGCCGAACTCATCGGCGAGCTCCTGCAGGGTGACGGCCTTCTGTTCGCCGTTCTCGTCCTGCGTGAGGTAGCGCGCGCGGATGATGCGGCGCGAACGCTCGTCGAGCGAGTCGAGGGCGCGCTTGAGGCCCTGCGCCTCGAACCGGCTCTGCTCCTTCTGTTCGAGGATGACGTCGGGACGGTCCTCCTCCTCTGTGAGCCAGTCGATCGGGGCGAACTGCTCGCCGTCGGGCTGGTCGGGGGCTCCGTCGAGGCTGGAGTCCACGCCGTAGAGGCGCTCCTCCATCTCCTGGACCTCGCTCGGCTTGACGTTGAGCGTGTTGGCGATGTGCTCGACCTGCTTGGTGGTGAGCGCGTACTGGGAGTCGTCCTTCATCTTCCTCAGGTTGAAGAAGAGCTTCCTCTGGTTCTTCGTCGTGGCGGGCTTGACGAGGCGCCAGTTGCGGATGATGAACTCCTGGATCTCCGCGCGGATCCAGTGCACGGCGTAGGTCATCAGACGGCTGCCGTGGTCCGGGTCGTAGTGGCGGATGGCCTTCATCAGGCCGATGTTGCCCTCCTGGATCAGGTCGGCGTAGGGCAGGCCGTATCCGAGGAAGTTCCTCGCGATGCTCACGACGAGACGGAGGTGGCTGAACACGAGTTCCTGGGCCGCCTCGAGGTCGTTCTCGTCGCGCAGCCTCAGGGCGAGCGCGCGCTCGCGTTCGGGCGTGAGCATGGGGGCCCGGGAGGCCGCCTGCAGGAACTGGTCGAGGTTGCCGAGGGGCCCCACCAGCGCCGGGGCGGACGGGGCCTTGTACTCGACGAGCGCACCCTTCGTCGAGGGCTTGTCGTCGGGCTTGTCTTTGTCGTCGGGTGATGTCATGTGTGGATGGGGGGATGCTCGGAAGGTGGACGGAATGGATATGCTAACACCGTTCGCGGCGCGCGGGCGCGGGCCCGGGGGCGTTCGGCGGACGGTGCGGACGGGACGGACGGCCCTAGGAGGTCGTCCTCGCCTCGACGTCGGTGTGCCCGAGGTGTTTCTCGAGGAGTTCGTAGAGCAGGCCGAGGCGCAGCGCGCCGACGGCCGGACGCATCGATTCGATGCCGAGGACGTCGTAGGCGGCGATCAGCGTCGCCAGGCCGCCTGCGAACACCTCGCGGCGGTCGTCCTTGAGGCACGGGAAGCGGATGTTCTCGACGCTGCCCATTTCGATCAGGCCGGCGCGGATCCGCATGAGGTCCGCACGGGTGACGGCCATGTCGGGCTCCCAGTTGAAGGCGCCCGTCACCTCGGCGATCGCGCCGAAGGTGCCCGCGGAACCGTAGGCGGCGTCGAACCGGCGGGCGAAGCGCGCCTCGACGGGACGGACCACTTCCGAGGAGCGTTCGACGGCGAGGTCGAAGCGTTCGGGCGTGATCACGCCGTCCGAGAAGAACGCCATCGATGCGGAGACGCATCCCATTCGCAGGCTGTCCATGTCGAGGGCCTCGTGGCCCTGACCGAGGATGAGTTCGGTGCTCGCGCCGCCGATGTCGACGACGAGGCGGGTCTCCTCGGAGGGCGGAAGCGCGTGGCTGCAGCCCTTGTAGACGAGGCGGGCCTCCTCGATGCCCGAGAGCAGGCGGATCGGATGGCCGAGGGCCTCCTCGCAGCGGCGGAGCACCTCGTCGGCGTTGCCGGCCTCGCGGAAGGCCTGCGTGCCGACGGCGGCGACGCAGTCCGCGGGCAGGTTCCCGAGCATGCTCCGGAACTTGGCGAGCGATTCGAGGGCCTTGGCGACGGCGTCCTCACGGAGGTTTCCGTTCTCGTCGAGCCCCGAGGCCAGGCGGACGGTCTCCTTGAGGTAGCGGCACGTGACGAGCTTGCCGAGCGAGGTCTTGGCGATCTCGCAGCGGAAGCTGTTGCTGCCGAGGTCCACGGCCGCGATCATCATCGCAGTGCTCCCTGCGGGCGCACCCTCATCATTCCTCTCCCCCGGGAGCGGCTTCGGGTTCGTCGGGGTCGAGACCGACGAGGGCGCTCGCGAATTCGTGGGCGTTGAAGGGGCGCAGGTCGTCGATTCCTTCGCCGACGCCGATGAAGTAGATCGGCAGGGGCTTCTCGGGGTACATCTGCGCGATGGCGACGAGCACGCCGCCCTTGGCGGTGCCGTCGAGCTTCGTGATGATCAGGCCCGTGAGGTCGGCCGCGGCGTTGAAGGCCTCGACCTGGGTGAGCGCGTTCTGGCCGTTGGTGCCGTCGATCACGAGGATGGATTCGTGCGGCGCGCCTGCCATGGCCTTTTCCTGGGCGCGGCGGATGCGGCGCAGCTCGTCCATGAGGTGCATCTGAGCGGGGAGGCGTCCGGCCGTGTCGGCGATGACGATGTCGTAGTCGCGGGACTTGCCGGCGTTGACGGCGTCGAAGACCACGGCGGCGGGGTCGCCGCCCTCCTGGGAGATGACCGTGATCTGGTTGCGGTCGCCCCAGACGGCGAGCTGTTCACGTGCGGCGGCGCGGAACGTGTCGCCCGCGGCGAGGAGCACGCGCTTGCCCTTCTGGGCGAAGAGCTTGGAGATCTTGCCGATGCTCGTCGTCTTCCCGGCGCCGTTCACGCCCGTCATCATCATGACGAGGGGGCGGGCCTGCTCGAGGTCGAGCTCCTTCTCACAGGGCTTGAGGATCTTTTCGATCTCGTCGCGCAGGGCGCGGCGCGCCTCTTCATGGGTTTTCAGGCCGTCGAGCTTAATGCGGTCGCGCAAACGTTGTAGGATATCGGAGGAGGTTTTCACGCCGATGTCGGCGGAGATAAGGGCGAATTCGAGTTCTTCGAGAAAATCTTCGTCGACGACGCCCCCCGTGAAGAGACCGACGATGTTGACGCGGGTCTTTGAGAGGCTCTTTTTAAGTCGGGAAATCCATCCACCGGAAGATTCAGTCATTCAGGCATCCTTGAGATATGGGAAAACAAGCTAAAAATACACGTCTTCGTGTTCATGCTACAAGTTTATCAACGCCGAAGGCGCCCCGTGGGGCCGGCAAGGTACGTATTGTAGGCGGAATGTGGAAGCGGAGCGCGCTCGAGGTGGCCTCGAGGGACGGTCTGCGTCCCACGCCGGAGCGCATCCGGGAGACGGTCTACGATTGGCTCGTGCATCTCTGGGGCGGCCTCGACGGAAAGCGCGT
>CAJMRV010000015.1 GCA_905215795.1 uncultured bacterium
CTGCTCGATCGCCGGGATCAACGTGGGCGACCTCGTCTTCCATCTCTTCTGGCTCTCGATCCTCGCCTTCGTCCTCGGCTGGATCGTCCTGATCCGTCCGATCCGCCCGACCGCCGAGCAGCTCGCCGAACACGAGGCACGCATGAAGGACGTGAGCGGCCGCTGGAGCGACATCGTCCTCGCCGTCGCTCCGGTCTTCGCGAGCGTGGTGCTCATGCTCGTCTGGAACGTCTCGGCCGCCGCGGCCATGGGCGCCGTCGTCGTGGCGATGTTCGGCGTGCTCGCGCTCCTCGGGCGCGGCGTCGGTATCGTGCGCACGGTCCGCGAGGCCTGGGACACCAAGCTGATGCTCAACATCTCGGCGATCCTCTTCTTCATCTCGCTCCTCGAGGCGACGGGCGTGCTCGGCACCCTCGTCGAGTCCCTCCAGTCGAGCTCGCTCCCGTTCGCCGTCGTGGTCGCCGCAATCGCGCTCCTCGTGGGCATCCTCACCGGCATGAGCCAGGGCCACGTCGCCATCGTCATGCCGATCGTCGCCGCCGTGGCGCCGGGGAGCCTGCTCTTCGCCGGGATCGCGATGGTCTTCGGCGTGGCGGGCCAGATGGTCACGCCCACCCACGTCTGCCTCACCCTGAGCGTGGACTACTTCAAGGCCTCGTTCGCGAAGACGCTCGCCCCGGTGCTCGTCGCCGAGACGGCGCTCCTCGTCATCTTCGCCGCGGTCACCTTCTGGATGAACCCGGACGTGCTCGGCCTCGCCTGACGCGGTGTTTTCCCTGCCGGAAGGGCGCCCCGCGCGGGCCTTCCGGCTCGGAGCCACGTATAAACTGCTAAAATAACCAACTTGCGTGACTCGCCGCGCCCCGCTTCCGGCCGCGCCGGAGGCCGTCGGGAAGGACGGCCGGGGAAGCCCGGGCGAGCATGCCACCCGATTTTCAAATCATCAACTCGCCACAGGAGGCGGTTGACGCGCGCCCCCTCGGCTCCGGGATGCGGAGTCCCCGTGCGCGCCGACCTGCAGGAAAAGTAAACATGAAGACCATTCGCACGCGAATTGCACCGAGTCCCACGGGCATGATGCACCTGGGCACGGCCCGTACCGCGATCTACTGCTGGGCAGTGGCCCGCCACTTCGGAGGCAAGTTCCTCCTCCGCATCGAAGACACCGACCAGAAGCGCTCCACCCAGGAGGCCGTCCAGGTGATCCTCGACGGCATGAAGTGGCTCAACCTCGACTACGACGAGGGCCCGATCTACCAGATGCACCGTCTCGAACGCTACAAGGAAGTGGTCGACAAGATGCTCGAGGAGGGCACGGCCTACTACTGCTACGCCACGCCCGAGGAACTCGACGAAATGCGCGAAGAGCAGAAGCGTCTCGGTCTGAAGCCCCGCTACGACGGCCGCTGGCGTCCTGAGAACGCCAAGGGCAAGCCCATTCCCGAAGGCGTCAAGCCGGTGATCCGCTTCCGCAACCCGGACGACGGCGCCGTGACCTGGGACGACGCCGTGTACGGCCCGATCACCGTGGCCAACTCCGAGCTCGACGACCTGATCATCATGCGCGACGGCATCCCCACCTACAACTTCGCCGTCGTCGTCGATGACTGGGACATGGAGGTGAGCCACGTCATCCGCGGCGCCGACCACATCAACAACACCCCGCGCCAGATCAACATCTACCGCGCCCTGGGCGCCGAAGTGCCGGTCTTCGCGCACCTCCCGCTGATCAACGGCCCCGACGGCCAGAAGCTCTCCAAGCGCCACGGCACGGTCTCCGTGCTCGAGTACGAACGCCAGGGCTACCTCCCCGAGGCGATCGTCAACTACCTCGCCCGCCTGGGCTGGGGCCACGGCAACATGGAGAAGTTCACCGCCAAGGAACTCGCCGAGATCTTCGTGCTCTCCGACTGCTCCCGCTCGGCCGCCCGCATCGACTGGAAGAAGCTCGAGTGGCTCAACCAGCAGTACATGAAGGAGGCCGACAACGAACGCCTCGCCGGCCTGGTGCGCCACCGCATCGAAGCCCGCGGCGGCGACGTCGAGAACGGTCCCGACCTCGTTGCCGTGTGCGACCTCCTGAAGAGCCGTTCCGGCACGCTTGAGAAGCTCGCCGACGCCGCGCTCTTCTTCTACAAGTACGAGAAGAAGAGCCAGGAGGAGATCGACTCCGTCCTCGCCGACGGCGGCCGTGAAGCCCTTGAGGCTTTCGCCGAAGGCTTCGCCAAGCTCGGCGACGAGCCCAAGCCCGAGGAGGTCTACGGCGTGATCCAGCAGGTCATGGAGGCCCAGTCGATCAAGATGAAGGTCATCGCCAACCCGCTGCGCGTGATCGTCTGCGCCGCCGACCGCACCCCGCAGATCGACATCACGCTCTGCCTGATCGGCAAGAAGAACGTCCTCGACCGCATCCACGACGCGCTCGCCTGAGCCCGTTGAACGGACCGGTTCCGGAACCGAAGGCCGTCGTCCCCGGAGATGGGGGCGGCGGCCTTCGTCTTTTCAGACGGCCTTCATGCGGTTTCCTCCGCCGGCGCCTCCTGCGCTATAGTGGAGGGGAATCCGATGCCCGGCCCCCGGCCGCGCATCCTCCATCCCTCCACGCGAACACACACGTCCCCGACCATGACCGACACGTCCATCCCCGCCGTTTCAGACGCTTCCGACGAGACCGCCTTCGAGGCCTACCGGCGCTCCCCGGAGGCGGCCGCGCTCCTTGAACGCCACCGTGCCGTCCTCCAACGCGTGGCCCTCGCCGAACGCGCCGCGGGGCGCCCGGAGGGCTCCGTCACGCTGATCGCCGTCGGGAAGACCTTCCCCTTCGCCTGCGAGCGTCTCCTCTATGAGGCGGGGGCCCGGAACTTCGGCGAGAACTACGTTCAGGAGGGCGTGGAGAAGAGCCGCGAAATGGCCTTGCTCGCCCCCGCGGAGGACCGTCCCGCATGGCACCTGATCGGCACGCTCCAGTCCAACAAGACCGCGGCCGCCGCCACGGCCTTCGACTGGGTGCATTCCGTGGACCGCCTCAAGATCGCGAGGCGCCTCTCTGAGGCGAGGCTCGCCGCGGGACTCCCTCCGCTCGAAATCCTCCTCGAGGTGAACGCCGACGACGAGGAAGGGAAGGGCGGCGTGGACTTCGCGGAGCTGCCGGCCCTCGCGGACGCGGTCGCGCCGCTCACGGGCGTGCGTCTGCGCGGTCTGATGGCGATTCCCGATCCGACGCTCTCCGAAACCCTGCGCCGCAACGCGTTCGAGCGTGTCGCACGCGCCTTCGAGGCGCTCCGCGCGGCGCATCCCGAGCTTCCCGTCGACACGCTGTCGATGGGCATGACCCACGACCTCGAGTGGGCCGTCGAGGCGGGCTCGACGATGGTGCGCGTGGGCACCGCCATCTTCGGTCCGCGCGACTACTCACGACGCTGACCCCGCGGTCCCGTCATCCCTTTTCCGGGGATCTCCTAGGGGTTTCTCCCATGCTCGAATCCCGATTTTTTGAAAAAGATATAAGGGTTAACGCCCAATACCTTCAGAGTAGTTAGTCGGGTGTAGCATGTAGGGGCTACATCATTTCAAAACACTACGGGGAGTAGTGATTGTGTCGAAAGGGCCTGAAAATTCAGGCCCCTTTTCAATGGACATCGCTCCTTTATCTCACTTATTATTGGGATCGGGTCGGAACGGGGGGTCTTCAGCCCGCTCCGGCCCAGGAGTAAGTCCGACCTCCTTGATGGAAGTGTCCACGGGGCCGCCCCGGGCGGTTGCCGTGTACGCCTGGCTCGGACACCTTGCTCAAAGGAGAAAATAATGAGCAGAAAAATGGTAATGGCGGGGCTTGCGACCGCTTGTCTCATGGCCTTTTCCGCCGGTTCCCACGCCGCTCCCACCGAGATCACCTGGTGGCATGCAATGACCAACGCGCTGGGCGACTGGGTCACCGACCTCACCAATGAGTTCAACGAGCGCAATCCCGATTGCCATCTCACCTCCACCTACAAGGGCAGCTACGACCAGGTCATGACGACCGGCATCTCCGCCGCCCGAGCCCACCGTGCTCCGAACATCCTGCAGGTGTTCGAAGTCGGCACGGCCACCATGATGAACAGCCGCGGCGCCGTCAAGCCGGTCGGCGACATCATGAAGGAGGCGGGCTACGACTTCGATCCCAAGAAGTACATCTCCGCCGTTTATGGTTACTACTCCCTTCCCGACGGTCGTATGATGAGTTTCCCTTTCAACTCGTCGACGACCGTCATGTACATCAACGCCGACCTCTTCAAGAAGGCCGGGCTGTCGGTCGAGGCCGACAAGCTCCCGAAGACCTGGGGCGACCTCATGAAGGCGACCGAGGCCCTCAAGAAGGCGGGCGTTGCCTGCCCGATGACGACGAGCTGGATGGGCTGGACGCAGCTCGAGAGTTTCGCGAGCTGGCACAACACCGAGTTCGCCTCCAAGAACAACGGCTTCGGCGGCCTCGACGCGAGGCTGCTCGCCAACGGCCCGCTCTTCGAACGCCACATCGCCGACCTCGAGAAGATGGCCAAGGAGGGCCTGTTCGTCTACAAGGGACGCGGCAACCTCCCGGACGCGGCCTTCTACTCGGGTGAGTGCGCCATCACGATGGGCTCCTCGGCGGCCCTGGGCAACATCCGCAAGAACGCCAAGTTCGAATTCCGCACCGTCCCGATGCCCTACTACGCGGACGTCAAGGACGCCCCGCAGAACACCATCATCGGCGGCGCCTCGCTCTGGGCCATGAACGGCAAGAGCAAGGCCGAGGACGTGTGCGTGGCCAAATTCTTCAAGTTCCTCTCCGACCCGAAGGTCCAGGCCTCCAACCACATGAGGACGGGCTATCTGCCGGTCACCCACGAGGCCTACGAGCTCGCGCGTGAGAGCGGCTACTACGAGAAGAACCCGGGCGCGGACGTCTCCGTCAAGCAGATGATGAAGACGACCGAGAAGAGCCGCGGGCTCCGCTTGGGCTACATGCCGCAGATCCGCACGATCGTCGATGAGGAACTCGAGAAGGTCTGGGCCGGCAAGGCCCACGCCAAGGAGGCCCTCGACGCCATCGTCAAGCGTGGCAACGAGCAGCTCGAACGCTTCCAGCGCGTGATCAGCAAGTAAACGGTCGATGGTCCGCCACTCCGGGCGGAGACCCCACCGGGCGCCGATGCGCTCCCCCTTGAGGGGAACGCGTGCCGGCGCCCCGGCGTGGTTCCCTCCCGGCGCGGCGGATTCCGTCCTCCTTGAAACGCACCCTGAACAAAAACACGCACCCGGGATCGTCAGCCGCGCCGAGCGCCGGCGGCGGTCGTCCATGAGGCGGCCGGCCGTCAGACGTGATGAGAAGGCGCATGAGAAGCCGTGCGGCGGTCCGGAGTGAGGGAGATCACGTGGAAAAACGAGTCCATTTCAAAAGCCATTGGCTGCCCTACGCCCTCGTGGCGCCGCAGCTCCTCATCACGCTCATATTCTTCTTCCTGCCCGCCGGCGAGGCCATCCACCAGTCGGTGCTCATGCAGGACCCGTTCGGACTGTCGAGCGAATTCGTCGGCCTGGAGAACTTCAGGACCCTGCTGGCCGACCCCAACTACCTCTCGAGCTTCAAGGTCACGATGTTCTTCTCGGCGCTCGTCGCCGGGCTGGGCCTCGCCGTGAGCCTGCTGCTCGCCGTGTGCGCCGACCGCGTCATCCGCGGCGCGGGCACCTACAAGACGTTCCTCATCCTGCCCTACGCCGTGGCCCCCGCCATCGCCGGCGTGCTCTGGATGTTCATCTTCAACCCGACGCTCGGCGTCGTCTCCTACTTCCTGCACGCCCTCGGGATCGGCTGGGACTACCTGATACGTCCCGGACAGGCCCTGACGCTCCTCGTGATCGCGGCGGTCTGGAAGCAGGTGAGCTACAACTTCATCTTCTTCCTCGCCGGTCTCCAGGCCATCCCGCGCTCGCTTCTCGAGGCGGCGGCCATGGACGGGGCGGGGCCCTTCCGGCGCTTCTGGTCGGTCGTCTTCCCGCTTCTTTCGCCGACGACCTTCTTCCTGCTTGTCATGAACATCGTCTACGCCTTCTTCGATACGTTCGCCATCGTGGACGCGACGACGATGGGCGGGCCGGGCCAGTCCACGAACATCCTCGTCTACAAGGTGTTCGTCGACGGCTTCAGGAACATGGACTTCGGCGGTTCGGCCGCGCAGTCGGTGATCCTGATGATCATGGTGATCGCGCTCACGTTCATCCAGTTCCGGTACATCGAGCGCCGGGTCAACTACTGAGGAGGATTCGAAAATGGTTGAAAATCGTCCTTGGTTGAACTTCTTCACGCACCTCACCCTGATCCTCGGCGTGGTGATCGTGCTCTTCCCCGTCTACATCGCCTTCGTCGCCTCGACGCACACCGCCGTCGAGGTCGAGCAGGCCCCGATGAGCCTCCTTCCGGGGCTCCATCTGATCGAGAACTACCGGCAGATCCTCATGGAGGGCGGCAACATCGGTTCGCACGCCCCCGTGGGGCGCATGCTCTGGGTCTCACTCGTGATGGCCATGGGCATCTCGGTGGGCAAGATCTTCATCTCGCTGCTCTCGGCCTTCGCGATCGTCTACTTCAAGTTCCCGGGCCGCAACATCTGCTTCTGGCTCATCTTCATCACGCTCATGCTTCCCGTGGAGGTGCGCATCGCACCGACCTACGAGGTGATGGCCAACCTGCACCTGCTTGACAGCTGGGCGGGCCTGATCCTCCCGGTGATCGCGTCGGCGACGGCGACCTTCCTCTTCAGGCAGTTCTTCATGACCGTGCCCGACGAGCTCGCCGAGGCCGCGCGCATGGACGGGGCGGGCCCCATGAGGTTCTTCTTCACGATCCTCATCCCGCTCTCGATGACCAACATCGCCGCCATGTTCGTGATCCAGTTCATCTACGGCTGGAACCAGTACCTGTGGCCGCTCCTCGTGACCACGTCCGAGGACATGTATCCGATCGTCATCGGCATCAAGCGCATGATCGGCGGCGGCGACTCCGCCAACGAATGGAACCTCGTCATGGCCACGGCCATGCTCGCGATGCTCCCGCCCGCGCTCGTCGTGACCCTCATGCAGCGCTTCTTCGTGAAGGGCCTCGTGGATACGGAAAAGTAAGAGACACTCCCAACGAGAAACAAAATGGCAAAGATCAAGCTAGACAACATAAGAAAAAGCTATCAGAACACGGAGGTCGTCCACGGCATCTCCATGGACATCGCCGACGGCGAGTTCATCGTGATCGTGGGCCCCTCGGGCTGCGGCAAGTCCACCCTCCTGAGGATGGTGGCGGGCCTCGAGCCGATCACCTCCGGGGACCTCTTCATCGGGGAGAACCGCGTCAACGACTACGAACCCAAGGACCGCGACTGCGCCATGGTGTTCCAGAACTACGCGCTCTACCCGCACATGACGGTCTTCGACAACATGGCCTACGGCCTGAAGATCCGCGGCGTCCCCAAGGACGAGATCAAGCGCCGCGTCGACGAGGCCGCCGAGATGCTCCATCTCGAACACCTCCTCTCGCGCCGTCCGCGCCAGCTCTCGGGCGGCCAGCGCCAGCGCGTTGCGATGGGCCGCGCGATCGTGCGCGAGCCGGCCGTGTTCCTCTTCGACGAACCGCTCTCGAACCTCGACGCGAAGCTGCGCGTGGAGACGCGCCTCCGGATCCAGAAGCTCCACCAACGTCTGAAGACGACGAGCCTCTACGTCACCCACGACCAGGTCGAGGCCCTCACGCTCGCCCACCGCATGATCGTCATGAACGCGGGCCGCGCCGAACAGATCGGCACGCCGCGCCAGGTCTACGACGACCCCGAGACGATGTTCGTGGCCAACTTCATCGGCTCGCCCCCGATGAACCTCGTCGAGGGCACGGTCACCGAGGACGGCGCGGGCTTCACCGACGGGCGCTTCACGCTCACGCTCGCCAAGCCCGAGCCCGAACTCGCCGGCCGCCGCGTCGTGCTGGGGCTGCGCCCCGAGCACGTCACGCTCGTCCCCGAAGGCGGCCTCGGCTCGTTCCGCGCCGACACGGTCGAGGAGCTCGGCGCCTCGCACCTCGTGCACGGGAAGGTCCTGGGCTCGCACGTCGTGTTCCGCGTTTACTTCGAGGGCTTCGTCCCCGAACCCGGCACGGACGTCGGCATCAAGTTCGAACCCAAGGCCCAGTACTGGTTCGATCCTGAAACGACGAAGCGGATCCGCACAAAGGCCTGAGCGGCCAACTGACAACCCGACAACCAGACGACCATCCATGGGAGGTCCGGACGACGCCGTCCGGGCCTTCCTTTCATTTTCAAAAGGGGAGGGCGCCTTCTCCGCGTTGTCGGCCCGCCGTCCCCGCAAAACGCCCGCGGCTCTGCTAGAGTTGTGGCATTTCCGTCGGAAGGCCCCCCGGTCGGGGCCGCCTTCAACCGGTCCGCCGTCATCATGTGGGACTCCATACTGACCTTTTTCTCGGGCTCCAACGCCTACTGGGCGCTCTTTCTGAGCGCCTTCACCTCGTCGACCGTGCTCCCGGGGAGCTCCGAGGCGGTGCTCGCCGCCTCCTGGCTCTCGGGCTCGCATGACGACGTCGAGAGGCTCGTCCTCCTCTGCCTCACCGCCACGCTCGGGAACACCCTGGGCGGCATGACGGGCTGGGCCCTGGGGCGCTTCGTGCCGGAGCGCACCGGCGCCGGCGCGGCCCTCGAGCGCGTGAGGAAGTGGGGCTCGGCGGCGCTCTTCTTCGCCTGGGTGCCCGTGCTCGGCGACGCCGTCCCCGTGGCGGCCGGCTGGCTGAGGATCCCCTTCTGGCGGTCGTTCTGGATAATGGGCCTCGGACGGGCGTGCCGCTACGCCTTCCTGGGCTTTCTGCTCTTCAAAGGAATCGAGTTATGGAACTGAGTCATGCCCTGATCATCGGCGTCGCCCTCTACGCCGCGGCGATCCTCGCCGCGGGCCTCCTCGGGGTGCGCAGGAACGAGAGCTTCCGCGACTTCGTCACGGCGGGCGCCAAGGCGGGCCCCTGGCTGTGCGCCTTCTCGCTCGTCTCGACGATCATCGGCTCCTCGGCGACGATCGGCATCGGCAAGCTCGCGCTCGACAAGGGGGCGGGCGCCTTCTGGTGGATCGGCGTGGGCGTCGTGGGGCTCTTCCTGCACGGGCTCTGGGTGGCTCCAAGGATCCGCGCCATGAAGGCGCTCACGCTCCCGCACGTCGTCGAGATGCTCGCGGGACGCGGCGCGGCGAAGCTCTCGAGCCTGATCATCGTCGTGAGCTGGATCGCCATCGTGGCGGCCCAGTTCGTCGCCCTGAAGGCCGTGCTCACGTCGCTCGCGCCCGAGTACGGCGCGGTGCTCTACGCGGTGAGCGTGGCGGTGATCCTCTTCCACACGGTCCTCTCCGGGCAGCGCGGCGTCCTCTACACGGACTTCCTCCAGACGATCCTTCTGATCGGGGGCTTCGGCGCCGCCTTCGCGTGGGTGCTCGTCAACGAGCCCGCGCGCGTCGCCGCCGTCGACTGGATCCCCTTCAACAGCCGCTTCGGCTTCGGGGACTGGCTCCAGCTCCTCCTTCTGGTGGGATTCGCCTACGTGGTGGGCCCGGACATGTTCTCGCGCACGCTCGCCGCGAAAAACGAGAAGACCGCCCGGCGTGCGAGCTGGATCGCCTCGCCGATGCTCTTTCTCTTCGGCATCGTGATCACGCTCCTCGCCCTCACGAACCTCTCGGCGGCGAGCCCCGTGGCGGACTGGCTCTCGGAGGCCTCGCCGCTCTCGACCGCCCTGAAGGCGGTCCTCGCAATCGGCCTGGTGAGCGCGCTCTCGGGCTCGGTCGACACGGTGCTCTTCTCCTCGGGGGCGATCCTCGAGCACACCCTGATCGGTCGGAGCAACGTGCTGCGCCTCAGGTTCCTGCTCGCCGCAATCGGTCTTCTCGGCGTCTTCATGGCCGAGGCCTACTCGAACATCATCGGACTGCTCATCTCGGCCTACGCCTTCTTCATCCCAGGCGTGGCGGTCCCGCTCTTCGTCGTCCTGATGAGTGGACGCACGATCGCCCCGAAGGCCTGGTTCGCCGCGAGCATCGCGGGCGGGCTCCTCGGCCTGGCGAAGTTCTGGGCGCCCGCGCCCTGGAACGGCTGGACGCCCCTGATCGGGATGGCCGTCTCGGGCCTCATCGCCTGGGGCGCGATCGCGCTCTCGCGCCGTGACGGCGACGATTCCGACACGTTCGTGCTCGGCTCCTGAAACGTCCCTCCCGGGGAGGCCTTCCGCCTCCCCTCGCGGGCGCTTTTCCGTTCCCGCGCGGTCATTCCCCCGCGGCGGGGCGTTCCCCTGCGCGCTTTAAGCAAAAGGGACGTTCTCTACGTGTACAATTAAGCATCCGTTTTTGAAAAACCAAGCCTCCGGGGCCCGCGTCCGGGCGTCCCGGATTTTTCGTGTTCATCACGAACTCCGCCGCGGGGGCTGTTCAACCGAGATTGTCCATTCCCATGAAAATTCTTGTCGCAGTGAAACGAGTCGTGGACGCCAAGATCAAGGTGCGTCCGCTGCCCGACGAATCGGGCGTCGACACCAAGCTCGCCAAGATGGCGATGAACCCCTTCGATGAAATCGCCGTCGAAAAGGCCGTGAGCCTCAAGGAGGCCGGTCAGGCCGACGAAGTGGTGGTCGTGAGCATCGGCCCGGCCAAGACCCTCGACACGATCCGCGTCGGCCTCGCCATGGGCGCCGACCGCGGCGTGCACGTCCGCACCGACGACGCGCTCACCCCGCTTTCGGTCGCGAAGATCCTCGCCAAGGTCGTGGAGAAGGAATCCCCCGACGTGGTCATGCTCGGCAAGCAGGCCGTCGACGACGACGCCGCCCAGGTGGGTCCGATGCTCGCCGCGCTGATCGACGCCCCGTGCGCCACCGCGCTGAGCTCGCTCGACGTTGAAGCGGGCGCCGTCCGCGCCGTCCGTGAAAGCGACGCCGGCCAGCTCGAGGTCCGCCTCGCCATGCCCTGCGTGCTCACCGCCGACCTGCGTCTCGCCTCGCCCCGCTACGTCACGCTCCCGATGATGGGCAAGGCCAGGAAGAAGGAGGTCGAGGCCCTCGAGGCCGCCGACCTCGGCGTGTCCACCGCCGCCCGCTCGCGCGTGCTCAAGGTGACGCGTCCGCCGCAGAAGGAACGCGGCATCATGGTTTCCAACGTCGATGAACTGATCGAGGCGCTCAAGGCGCGTCACGCTCTCTGAGGAGGATGAAATGAGTGCTTTACTGATCGCCGACCACGACAAGGGCGCCCTCAAGCAGGGCACCGCCCGCGCGATGACCGCGCTCCTCGCGATGACCGACGCCGTCGACATCCTCGTCGCCGGTGAAGGCGTCGACGGAGTCGCCGCCGAAGCCGCCCGCCTCGAAGGCGTGCGCTCCGTGCTCGTCGCCGATGCGCCCCAGCTCGCCGCGGGCCTCCCCGAGGCCCTCTCGAAGACCGTCGCCGCGCTCGCCGCGGACTACACGCACGTCTTCTTCGTCTCCAACACCACCGCCAAGGCCGCCATGCCGCGCGTGGCCGCGCTGCTCGACGTCGAGGCCGTCTCGGACGTCCAGAAGGTCATCGACGCGAAGACCTTCGAGCGCGCCATCTACGCCGGTTCGCTCCTTGAAACGGTCGCCTTCGACCAGGACCGCATCGTCGGCACGATCCGCGCCACCGCCTTCGAGGCCGTGGGTGAAGCGGGAGCCGCCGCGCCCGTCCGAGCCGTCGAGGCCGCCCCCGCGGATGACCGCGACGTCTTCGTCGCCTTCCACGAACAGAAGTCCGACCGCCCCGAGCTCGTCTCCGCGCGCGTCGTCGTCGGTGGCGGCCGCGGCCTCCACGACGAAGCCGGCTTCAAGGCCCTCGAGGAGCTCGCCGACGTCATGAACGCCGCCGTGGGCGCCACCCGCACCGCCGTCGACATGGGCCTGTGCCCGAACGACTGGCAGATCGGCCAGACCGGCAAGATGATCGCCCCCGAGCTCTACATCGCCTTCGGCATCTCCGGCGCGATCCAGCACACCGCCGGCATCAAGGACGCCAAGGTCGTCGTCGCCGTCAACGAAGAGGCCGAGGAGCCGATCTTCGAAGTGGCCGACATCGGCCTCGTCGCCGACGCCGCCTCGACGATCGCTGAACTCAAGTCCAAGCTCGGCTGACCGGGATTTTCCGGTTCCCAACGGGCGGGCCACGGACCCGCCCGTAGTCCCGCAAGGGGCCCGGAAGGGCGGCCCGGGGGAGGGCGGACGCGAGAAAAACCGCGTCCTCTCTTGCATCCGGCCGCCGATTCCTATAAAATTTCCGTTTTATCGCGTCCGTTGCGTCCAAGCGACGCCCGGAAGCAACCAGATTCCAGGGGGGAAGGGACCTCACGCCCGTCCTCCATTTGTATAAACGACCAAAGTTAAAGAGGTAAACTCATGGTTATCGTTCGCCTTTCCCGTGGCGGCTCCAAGAAGCGCCCGTTCTACTCCATCAACGTCTGCGACAGCCGCTGCCGTCGTGACGGCCGCTTCATCGAGCGCGTCGGTTACTACAACCCGATGGCCGCCGGCCAGGCCGTGACGCTCGAACTCAACGAAGAACGTCTCGCCTACTGGCAGTCCAAGGGCGCCCAGCTCTCCGAAACGGTTGCCCGTCTTGTCAAGAGCAAGAAGGCCGCCGCTGCTGAAGCCGTCGCCGCTTAATCCGGTTTTCCGGATCGCTCGGACGATCGAGGCCCGAGCTTAAACGCGCCTCGTCAAAAACCCCGTACCCCCTCAAGTGCGGGCTCGCATTCGGATCCACGTGCCTCTCGTGTCTAGCACATCGGTTGGCTCCCAATGCACGAAGAGCCCGGTATCTACGCTTGAAAGTCGAGTGCGGGGTTTTTTGCATCTCCGGGGAACGCATTCCGGAAGGGAATCACCGCCCCGGCGTCAGGAACAAATGTTTTTTCAGACTAGGATGACCCATGTCTCAGGATCAATTGGTTGAATTGGGCCGCACCGGCGGCGCCTACGGCGTGCGCGGATGGATCCGCGTCGTGCCCGTCGATTCGGGTGAAGTGTTCCTCAAGGCCCGCGCCTGGGTGCTGCGCACCCTTTCGGGCGAGGAGCTCGAGTTCAAGGCCACGCAGGTGCGCCGCCACGGCGCGATCCTCGTCGCCAAGCTCGAGGGCGTCGATCAGAAGGAGGAGGCCGACGCGCTACGCGGCACCCTCTACGTGCGCCGCTCGGACTTCCCGGATGCGGGCAAGGACGAGGTGTGGGCGGTCGACCTGATCGGCTGCGAGGTGGTCAACCGCAAGGGCGACGTGCTCGGCACGGTCGAGTCCCTGGGCACCAACGGCGTGCAGGACCTCCTCAACATCCGCTGGACGACCGATGAGGGCAAGAAGGCTCACTTCTTCATCCCGATGGTCTCGGGCGTCTACATCGACGAGATCGACGAGACGAACGGCCGCATCCTCGTCGACTACGACGCCGACTGGCGTTGAGCGGGGAGGAGTCAGGGACATGCGCTTCGACGTCATCACGCTCTTTCCCGAGGTGTTCAGTTCGATCACGGACTACGGCATCACGGCCCGAGCCCGCACGCGCGGCCTCTGGGACGTGCATTTCTGGAACCCCCGCGACGTCACCGAGGACGTCCACCGCACGGTCGACGACCGTCCCTTCGGCGGCGGCCCCGGCATGGTCATGATGGCTGAGCCGCTCGCCCGCACGATCGACAGGATCCGTGAGGACGGCAACCACGGCCGCGTCGTTTCGTTCGCCCCGAGCGGCGCCGTCCTCAAGGACGAGCGCGTCCGGGAGATCGTCGCCGCGGGTGAGGACCTCGTCTTCATCTGCGGGCGCTACGAGGGGATTGACCAGCGTTTCCTTGACACCTACGTCGACGAGATTGTGAGCATCGGCGACTTCGTCCTCTCCGGGGGCGAGCTCCCCGCGTGCGTGATGATGGACGCCATCGTCCGCCAGATCCCGGGAGCGATCAAGGAGCTCTCCACCGAGGATGAAAGCTTCGCGACGGGGCTGCTCGACGCGCCCCACTACACGCGTCCCGAGGAATGGCGCGGGATGCGCGTCCCCGACGTGCTCCTCTCGGGCCACCACGCCAACATCGCCCAATGGAGGCGTGAGCAAAGTCTGCGTTTTACGTTGCAAACGCGCCCGGATTTAGTTAAAATCGCGGATTCCCTGGGCAAACTTTCGAAGGCGGACCGCCGCTTTCTGAAGGGGCTTGAAAAGTCCGGGGTTGAACATAAATAAGCAAAACTATTCCATCCTCTCGGCGGCGTGCCCGATCAAGCCCGGACACGATCACAAAAGAAAGGCCGCCTGACGATGGTCGGAGAAAATAATGGATCTCATCAAGATTCTTGAACAGGAAGAAATGGCCCGCCTCACCGAAGGCAAGACCATCCCTGAATTCCGTGCCGGTGACACGGTTGTCGTGAACGTCAACGTCGTTGAAGGTTCCCGCAAGCGCGTCCAGGCTTTCGAAGGCGTCGTGATCGCTCGTCGCAACCGCGGTCTCAACTCCGCCTTCATCGTTCGCAAGATCTCCAGCGGCGAAGGCGTGGAACGTACGTTCCAGCTCTACTCCCCGATGATCGACTCGATCGAAGTGAAGCGCCACGGCGACGTCCGTCGTTCCAAGCTTTACTACCTGCGCGAACGTTCCGGCAAGGCTGCCCGCATCAAGGAACGTCTCGTCCGCAAGAACGCCTAATCGATTCATCGAGAAGAACGTTCAGAAACCCCGAGGATTCAACCCTTCGGGGTTTTTTGTTTTTGCCGTGCCGAAAGACAATGGCGGTGGAGGCATCTCCACCGCCATATTTCATTGACAGGGCATGTTGCTTCAGAAAAGAGACCCTTGGGACTTCTGGTCCATTTTCTGGTAGCGTACCGGCCTGCTTAGCTTTTCAACGAGGCCCTCATCGACGGCCTCCTGAAGCCAGGCACGCATCTGCGTCTTGTTGACGTTGAACTTTTCGGCCAGTTCCGCGTCGGTGACGGGACTCTCCATTTCCGTGATCACAATGGGTATCACCAGGGAGTAGAGAAGCTTGGATTTGTCCTGCTTTTCTTCGGGAGATGCAGGTTCGTTTCCTGAGGCCGATTCGAGCTTTTCCTGCTCGTCGTTGGAATCGGTCTTCGTGTCGGTCTGGAGGACAACTGTCGCCTTCTTCGCGACGCAATCGTCTCCCTGCGCGGGGCCTTCTCCTGAAGTCGTCGTTGGAAGAGTTGTTTCATCGTCTTCAGAGGCAGCCAGCTCGGATGTGTCTTCCTGTTGGCTGGGCCTTTGCACGACGTTCCCGGGCGCTTCGGAATCTCCGGCTTTTCCGTCGGGCACCTCTTCAACGCCGGCAACGTCTTCAGGAGCGGGAACAATGCATGGCGCCGTCGTTTCGGATGCATTCTCCTTCGTGAGGACGTCCGATGAAGGCGGTTCCGAAGGGGCGACCGTGGTGCCGAGCAGCGAATCCGCCGCCTCGTCCACGAGGGCTGCGGCTCGTTCTTGGGAGTCGGCCGGTGTCTTTTCCAAAGGCGTCTTGCCTTCCGGAATCTCTTCGTCAGCGTCCGGAATGGGGTCGCTGAACAAATCGGCGGTTGGCGAAGATTCGGTTGCCTTCGAGTTTGCTTGCATCAGCACGGCGGGATCGGGAGTGCCCGGCCATTGAATCCCGCCCTTTGCAATCAGACCCAGGTTGCCCTTTCGGACGTCTTTTTGGACGTCTTCATTAATTCTGACGAAGACTGGTATTGCGTTTTCGCGGCGGAGTTCTTCTGTGGCGCCCGCCCAGGTTCCTCCCTTGTTGAAGGAGGAGGAAACGACCAGGGCGTAATCGGCGAGTGAATAGATGTATTTGTTTCTCTCCATCAGGGCATAGTTGGCATAGCCAGCATCGGGATGGCGTGAGGATAAGAAAAGTAGTCTGCCGTCCTGGATGTGTCGTCTCCACGTTTCATTCCCTGCGGTGTTGATGAGGTTGTAGGCAAGGACGCCGATGGCTGTTCCTCCAGCTTCAAGCGCCGCGCGCATCGAGGCTTCATCAATTCCCTTGGCGGCGCCGGATACGACCTGTATGTTGTTGTGGGCGCAGGCTTTGGCTGTATCGGATGTGAATGCCAAGGCCTTTGCATCGGCGTTTCTTGATCCCACCACGCATAGCCCCCCTTTTTTGAGGAGATCCCTGTTTCCAATTCCGTAAAGAATCGCCGGGGATCTTTCTTTGAGGTGGCGTTTTATTCTTACCGGGTAGTCGATGTCGCTCCGACTGAGCACCCAGATGCCGGATTTCCCCAAGGAAGTCAGTTCATTGGCGAGCCGTATCCCACGGTTGATCAATCTTTCGAGGCGGCTGTGTTCGAGCTCAACCGCTGATGCCGCCTTTTCCAGAGTGGTCTCATCGAATAGATCTGCCGGTCTTTTCTTGTTTACCATCAGCCACTTGGCGAGCTTGTTGTATTCGCCAAGAGTCAACGATTTCAGCTCGTTTCCCTCTTCTTTCCGGTTTTTCTGAGAGAATCCGCAAAGGAGGTAGATGGCCTTGGTGTCTTCGGTGAATTCGGAATTGGTCATTGTTCGTTTTTCCCCGTTGTCGATAAGGTGCAGGGGTACACCAGCGGACATTTTTTTTCTCTTAACATTTTCGCGGCAATTGCAAGTGTCCAGCCACTGTCAATAATATCATCTATTAGTAAGCATGGAGAGCGATTGATTTTTTTGATTAAGCTGAGTGATTCCTTGATGTTCAAGAATTTCTCCTCTTCCGACGTCATGCTTTTTTGTTGATCAGTGCCTCTCTTGAGTTGGAAACACTCAATGTATTGCAGCCCCAGTCGTTTTGCCACTTCTTGTGCGAAATCCTTCACCAAGGTGGATCCATGCCTGGAGGGGATGTTGGTCACCCATTGGGGGCGCTTTTTTTTCCAGATGTCAGACATCCATTCCTCATACATCAACACAAAAGCTACGACGAGCTCCTCGGAAAAAGAAGGTGGGTTTTCCTCATATTTTCCTTTGTATACAAGCTCGCCCCAGCCGTTGTCTTTCCAAAAGCTCAGAGCTAACCCCTTTTCTGCTTGCAAATTGTCGGGTATGTCTTCCCCGGTGGGATCTTGAGTCTTTGGAAAAAACGGAATATGCCTGTTTCGGAGGAATGTTCGAGCTTCTTCGGCGATTTCCTGGTCATATTCTTCCGACAGCCTGAGCTCGGGACGACAATGCTGACATAGGCCGCAGGTTTCATCAGTATAGTCTTCGAGATTGTTTCTCAAGAAGGACATGAGACAGCCGTCATGTTCCACATATCTTTGGAATCTGGCCATTTCTTCTCTTTTGTGTTCTCTGACTTTGTTTGCATGTGCAGAATCGAATTCATATCGCTCTGCTTGAGGGACAAGCTCCCATTTCGGGCACTTTACGCCGCTTTTTATAGATTTATATTGGTGCAAAGGGGGATTTTTTTGCTTTTCCAGAAATTCCAGTGCCTTTAAAACGGCGTCGGTACGGTATTGGCAACCGAATTTGCTCTGTATGGCGTTTCTGATTTCTCCACATTTACGCACATGATAATATTCAAGGACATCGAGGATTTGATAGAGTAGGTTTTCGTTAGGGAAGGCGTCTTTTATGAAGAACTCAATGGTTTTGTCATCCCTGTTGTCTCCCCAGAGGAGTGTGGC
>CAJMRV010000016.1 GCA_905215795.1 uncultured bacterium
CGAGAGTGCTCCCCTCTACTCGATTTTCAAAGGGGACGCATGTGCGTCCTCTTTTTTTAGAAGGCTTCTTTGCGGGGGCTCAGAAGTTGAAGAGCTTCAGGGCGATGTGGGCGCAGGCCTCCGCGTCGGCCAGGGCGTGGTGGTGGTTCTTGAAGTCCAGTCCGAGGTACTCGGCCACCGTGTCGAGCTTGTGGTTGGGAACGCGCCGCCCGAGGACGCTCCTCGCCTGTCTGCACGTGCAGAAGAACGGGTAGTCGGGGTAGGGCATGTCGTAGGCGGCGAAGGCCGCCTTGAGGCAGCTGCTGTCGAAGGGGCTGTTGTGGGCGACGAGGGGCAGGGTGCCGATCAGCGGATGGATCTCCCGCCACACCTCCGGGAAGAGCGGCGCCGCATCGGTGTCCTCGTTCGTCAGTCCGTGGATCTGCGTGTTGATCCGTCCGTAGTAGTTCGGCGTGGGGTGGATCAGGCGGTAGAGCTCGTTTTCAATGCGGCCGTTCCGCACGATCACGATGCCCACGCTGCACACGCTCGATCGTTTGGCGTTGGCGGTTTCGAAGTCGATGGCGACGAAGTCTTTCATGAGTGTTCCGTTGTCTAGGGATGTGACTCCAAGTTTAAACAAACGGCGTGTCCGCGGGGCGGCGCCTCCCGGCGGCCTCATCCCCGGGACGCTTCCCCGGGGCCGTGTTCGATGAGGGATGTCTTCGTAAAGGTTTGAAGATTCATTGAGCGTAGAATACTCGACCGTCCTGATTGTTCCTAAGTGTGATTTCCTACATTTTCCTGGTGGCTGGAGGGGAGGCAGGGAAGGCTTCCCCCGGGTCGCGCGATGTCATCCGTGTTTTGACGGGGCGGTTTTCCGCCCCGTTTCTTATTAGTACCAAACAGTTTGTTCGCCTAATCGTAAAAATGACACGACTGTGATGCTGTTGGCACGCTGTTGTTGGTGGTTGTTCTGAAAAAAGAACTGATAAATCATTGTAGTAAGAGGCTCGCTTTTCTCTTCCTTCCGTGTTTTCCAAGCTGTCGAAACAGACCGTTTGGTATGAAGACTCTTCCGAAAGTAAGCGCGTTTCCGTCGTTGATGAATCGGATTTTTGTTGAGGAATGTCAATTTGTAAAGTCGTACTTTTCCAACTTCGCCGCCGCGGTCTTGGAAAAGTACAAGATTCGACTAGGGTTACATCTACAGTATGGACTGTATCAATAAGCTAACCTTTGAACCTGTCGTGCGGGTGGTTCAAAACCCGTCCGGCAGGTTATTGAAAATCCACAATCGTCTTACGTTGGAAGGAAGACATGGTAGAACAACAGAAAAAGAAGATCACGATTGATCCGAAGGTGTTTTTCCCGCCTTTGGTCATCGCCGTGATCTTGATCGCGGCCGTCTTGAACGACATTGATGCCGCCAACGCCGCCATCTCGGCGGCCTTCACATACGTGACCCACACCTTCGGCTGGGTCTTCGAGTGGTACATCGTCGCCACGTTCCTCATCTGGCTCTGGATGGTCTTCGGCCCCTGGGCCAAGCGTCGTCTCGGCGAGGAGAAGCCGGAATTCAGCACCGCAAGCTGGGTCTTCCTGCTCTTCGCGTCCTCGACCTCGGCCGCCGTGCTCTTCTGGGGCGCGATCGAAGTCTATTACTACGCGACCACGCCGCCGTTCGGCTACGCCCCGATGTCGCCCGAAGCGCTCGAGCACAGCCTTGCGTACGCCCTGTTCCACTGGGGCCCGATCTCCTGGTCCACGTTCGGCTTCTTCACCGTCGCCTTCGCCTACTTCCTCTACGTCAAGAAGATCGACGTGGTGCGTCCGTCGGCCACCGTCGTCGCCGTGATCGGCGAGAAGAACGCCAAGGGTCTGCTCGGCACGATCATCGACAACCTCTACCTCGTCGCCCTGCTGCTCGCCATGAGCACCAGCCTGGGCCTCTCCACGCCGCTCGTCACCGAGTGCCTGCAGTGGCTCTTCGGCATCCCCCACACGCTGGGCCTGGACGCCGGCATCGTGCTCGCCTGGATCATCGTCAACGCCATCTGCGTGACCTTCGGTCTTGAAAAGGGCATCAAGCTCGCCTCCGACCTGCGCTCCTACCTCACCATCCTGATCCTCGCCTGGGTCCTCTGCGTGGGCGCCACGAGCTTCACGATCAACTACTTCACGGACTCCGTGGGCGTGTTCATGAACGAACTCGGCCGCATGATGTTCAACACCGACAGCATCCGCGGCACCGGCTTCCCGCAGGCCTGGACGGTCTTCTACTGGGCCTGGTGGGTGATCTTCACGATCCAGACGTGCCTGTTCTTCGCCCGAATCTCCCGTGGCCGCACCGTCCGTGAGATCTCCGTGGCCGTCGTCGGCGGCGTCACCGCCACGACCTGGCTGATCTGGCCGATCCTCGGTTCGAACACCATGCACCTCCTCATGACGAAGGCCATCGACATCCCGCAGCTCATCGACCAGTACGGCGTGGCCCGCGCAATCATCGAGACCTGGGCCGCCCTGCCGATGAGCACCTGCACCATGGTCGTCTTCTTCGTCCTCTGCTTCCTGGCCACCCTCACGCTCGTGAACGGCTGCTCCTACACGCTCGCCATGTCCACCTGCAAGGACGTGGGCGGCTACGACGAACCCCCGGTCTGGGTGCGCGTGATCTGGTCCCTCCTCGTGGGCGCCATCGCTCTCTCCCTCATGGCCCTGGGCGGCATCAAGCCCCTTCAGACCGCGATCGTGGTCGGCGGCTGCCTGCTCTTCTTCGTGAACATCGCCGTGGCCTGGTCCTTCTTCAAGGAAGCCCGCGCCAACCAGAACTGGAAGTGATCCCTTCCGGACGAACACACCTCAACTCAAACAAGGAACACAAAAATGGACTTCAAACTCTCTGAAGAACAAGAACTGCTGGTCGGCGCCGTGCGCGACCTCATGGAAAGCGAAAACTGGGAGACCTACTTCGACGAGTGCGACAAGACGAGCACCTACCCGGTGCTCTGGGTCAAGGCCCTGGCCGACCTCGGCATCGACCGCCTGCTCCTGCCGGAACAGTTCGGCGGCCTCGACTCCGACCTCGTCACCCTCACCGCCATCTGGGAGGAACTCGGCCGCCAGGGCGCCCCGACGTACGTCCTCTACCAGCTCCCCGGCATCACCAGCATCCTGCACAACGGCACCCAGGAGCAGATCGATAAGATCCTCGCCCTGCTCGGCACCGGCGAACAGATGTGGAACTCCGCGATCACCGAACCGGGCGCCGGCTCCGACGTGGGCAGCCTCACGACGACCTACGAGCGCAGGAACGGCAAGATCTACCTGAACGGCCACAAGGCCTTCATCACGAGCTCCTACTACTGCCCGTACCTCGTCGTCATGGCCCGTGACGCCGCCTCCCCCGACAAGCCCGTCTTCTCCGAATTCTTCGTCGACATGAAGAAGGCCGGCATCAAGAAGGAGAAGCTCCCGAAGCTCGGCCTGAAGATGGACAGCTGCTGCGAGATCTACTTCGAGGACGTCGAACTCGAGGAGAAGGACTTCTTCGGCAAGGAAGGCGAGGGCTTCACCCGCGTCAAGAACGAATTCGACGTGGAACGCTTCCTTGTGGCCTGCACCAACTACGGCATCGCCTACTGCGCCTTCGAGGACGCCGCCAAGTACGCCAACCAGCGCGAACAGTTCGGCGAAAAGATCTACCGCTACCAGCTCACCCAGCTCAAGTTCGCCGACATGGCCGCCAAGCTCTCGAACATGCGCAACATGCTCTACCGCACCGCTTGGGAAGCCGATGAGAACGGCGTCATGAACACCGGCGACGCCGCCATGTGCAAGTGGTACTGCGCCAATTCCGCCTTCTCCGTCGTCGACAACGCCATGCAGGTGCTCGGCGGCATGGGCGTGGCGGGCGACCACCGCGTGAGCCGCTTCTGGCGTGACCTGCGCGTCGACCGCGTCTCCGGCGGCACCGACGAAATGCAGGTCCTCACCCTGGGCCGCGCCGTCCTGAAGAAGTACCGCTGATCGAAGTTCCGACTTCCGAAAGGGGCCGCCCGACTTGGGGGGTCAAGAAGGGCGGCCCCGATCTCCCAACCAAACGAAACCAAAGGATCTGAACATGTCCAACAAGATTGAAACGCCGGACTTCGGCCCGCTCAGCGGCGTCCGCGTCGTCGTCTCCGCCATGGAGATCGCCGGCCCGTTCCCGGCCCACCTGATGGCCGAATGGGGCGCCGAGGTGATCTGGCTTGAAAACACGGCCTACCCGGACACCATCCGCGTGCAGCGCAACTACCGCGAACTCGCCCGCCGCAACTTCCACACGATGACGATCAACGTCTTCTCCGAAGAAGGCCGCGAAGCCTTCCTCAAGCTCCTCGAGACGACCGACATCCTCATCGAATCGAGCAAGGGTCCCTCCTGGGCCCGCCACGGCATCACCGACGAGCTCATGTGGGGCGCCAACCCGGCCCTCGTGATCGCCCACCTCTCTGGCTACGGCCACTGGGGCGACCCGGCCTACGTGAACCTGCCCTCCTACGACCTGATCGCCCAGGCCTTCTCGGGCTACCTCGTCCAGAACGGCGAGGTGGACCAGCCGGTCCCGGCCTTCCCGTACGCGGGCGACTACTTCGCCGGCTTCACGGTCCTCTCCTCCGCGCTCGCCGCGCTCTACCGCGCCAAGCAGACGGGCAAGGGCGAGTCGATCGACGTCTCCATGTACGAGGCCCTCCTGCGCGTCGGCCAGTACTACATGATGGACTACTTCAACGAGGGCAAGGTCTACCCGCGCTCGACCAAGGGCAAGGACCCGCTCTGCGTTGGCTGCGGCATCTACAAGTGCACGGACGGCTACATGTGCGTCGAACTCGTGGGCGTCAAGCAGGTCGCCGGCATGCTCGGCGAAATCGGCATGGGCGAGTTGAACGGCACGGAGAGCTGCCCCGAGGGCTGCCAGCTCCTGCTCCTCAGCATGCCCCGCGGCGAGGAGATCGAGGCCCGCCTCGACGAGTACTTCTCCACGATGACGCTCGAGGAGGCCGAGGCCGTCATGGGCCGCCTCAAGATCGCCGGCGGCCGGATGATGACGGTCGACCAGCTCGAGAAGCACCCGCACTACATCGCCCGCGAGGACATCGTCACGTGGAAGGGTTCCGAAGGCCGCACGGTCAAGGGCCCCAACGTGATGCCCCGCTTCAAGAACCGTCCCGGCCGCATCTGGCGCGGCATGCCCGCCCGCGGCGAGGACACCCGTTCGATTCTTTCCGAACTCGGCTACTCGGAGGCCGAAGTCGATGCTCTTGAAGCCAAGGGCGTCGTCATGACCGAGCACTGAAACCGGCCTCTATCCGGTTGATTGGTGATCTTTCTTTTCAAGCTGCGGAGCGTGATCTCCTCAGGCTCCGCAGCCCTTTTTCAACACCCACAGAGAAGCCCCGAGAGGCACCCCGAATGAACATCGTAGGCAACAAGAATCTCCGCACCTTCTGGGAGGAACGCGCCCGGACCCATGCCGGCCGGTGCTGCCTCGTCTCCGAGGATGAGAACGGCAACACCACTGAATGGACCTATGGAGAGCTCAACAAAGAGATCAACCGCACGGCGAATCTGTTTATTGAGCACGGCGTCGCCAAGGGCGACAAGGTGATCCTGCAGATGTGCAACACCCCGGCCTTCATGAAGGTTTGGTTCGCCCTGGCCAAGATCGGCGCCGTGATGGTGTCGGTCAACACGGGCTACATCGCCCGCGAGTTCGAGCACCTCGTCAAGACGAGCGGCGCGCGCCACTGCGTCTGCGACGCAAGGCGCCTCGCCCAGTGGCAGGCCTACATCGGCGACAGGAAGGTCTTCGACAACTTCTTCGTCGCGGGAGCCGGCTGCGGCACCCCGGCCTCCGAGGCCGCCGACCTGGAGGCGCTCGCCGCCGCCCAGCCCGACGAACTCCTCGAGGTGCGTCCGATCGATCCGCTCGACCCGGCCGAGATCCTCTTCACGTCGGGGACCACCTCCGCCCCCAAGGGCGCCGTCATCACCCACGCCAACCTCGTCTGGGCCGGTCTCTTCACCGCCTCGCAGGCCCGCCTGCAGGCCGACGACCGGCTGCTCACGACCATGCCCAACTTCCACGTGGACTTCCAGTGCAACGGGGCGATGCCGATCCTCACCGTGGGCGGCACCCTCGTGATGATCCAGCGCTTCAGCGCGCACCGCTTCTGGGAGCAGGTGTGCCTGTACCGCGCCACCGTCACGCAGGCGGTCCCCATGATCCTGAGGACCGTGATGCGCCAGCCGGTGCGCGCCTGGGAGAAGTCCCACTGCCTGCGCGAGATCCTCTACGCGCTCCCGATGACGGGCGAGGAGTACCGCGCCTTCAAGGACCGCTTCCACGTCGACCTGATCAATTCCTACGGGATGACCGAGACGCTCGTGGGATGCGTGACGGTGCTCCCCGAGGAGGACCGCCGCTTCCCCTCCGTGGGGCGCCCGTACTTCGGCTACGAGGCCAAGCTCGTCGACGACGAGGGCCGCGAGGTCCCCGCGGGCGAGATCGGCACCTTCATGATCCGCGGCATCCCCGGCGTGACCCTCTTCAAGGGCTACATCGGCAACGAGGCCGCCACCCGCGAGACGCTCGTCGGGGACGGCTGGCTGAGGACCAAGGACAAGGGTCGCGTCGACGGGGACGGGGTGTTCTGGTTCGTCGACAGGGACATCCACATGATCAAGCGGAGCGGCGAGAACATCTCGAGCTCCGAGATCGAGAACGTGCTCGTGGAGCACCCCAAGATCATCGAGGCCGCGGTCATCGGGGTTCCCGACCCGATCCGCGACCAGGAGGTCAAGGCTTTCGTGCGCCTCAAGGAAGGCGAAAAGATGACCAAGGCCGAGGTCTTGGATCACTGCCGGAAGAATCTGGCCGAATTCAAACTGCCGGTGTTCATCGAGTTCCGAGAGGAGTTCGAACACACCTGCACGGGAAAAATCGTCAAGGAGATCCTCAAGCGGGAGAACCACGACGTCAACGACCGCCTCCGCTGAGACGGCCATCTTAAAAAACAGGAGTAAACATGGCTCTTAAGCTCGACATGGTCGGTAAGACCTACGGACCCTTCATCTACAAATACAACTTCCGCGACCTCATCTTGTTCGCGCTCGGTTGCGGCGCCGGCTTCGACGGCAAGACGGACCTCAAGTACGTCTACGAAAAGGATCAGAAGATCCTCCCGATGCTCGCCGCCTGCCCGATCGTGGCCAGCGAAGTGACCAAGACCATCGACTGGGGCTTCGAGTGGGGCGGAAGCCTCCACTGGGGCTTCGACTTCCGACTCATGAAGCCGCTCAGCAAGGTCCAGGGCACCTTCGAGACGATGGTCACCCTCAAGGGCCTCTTCGACCGCGGCGAGGGCCGCGGCACGCTCGCCCAGCACTACGGCGAGACGCGCGACCAGGAAACCGGCGAACTGCTCTTCACCAACGAGAGCTGGGACTGCGCCGTGTTCGACGGCGGCTGGAACGGCCCGAAGGCCCCGAAGGACATCGTCGAGATCCCCGAACGCGAACCCGACTACGTCATCGAACAGGTCATCCCGCTCAACCAGGCGCTCATCTACCGCCTCTCGGGCGACTACCACCCCCAGCACATCGACTGGGAATACGCCCAGAAGTTCGGCTATCCCAAGCCCAACCTCCATGCGGTGAGCACCGCCGGCACGGCCGTGCGCCACATCATCAACGCGGTGATGGGCGGCGACTCCGACCGACTCACCCGCTTCAAGACCCGCATCACCAAGCCGCTCTTCCCGGGTTGCCGCATCCGCACCCGAATCTGGAACTTCGGTGACGGCTGCGTGCACTTCAACGTGGAGGACTGCGACAAGCCCGGCCACTTCTACCTCAACTACGGCCTGGTCGAATTCAAGTAATCCGGCACGGCCATGTGCGCGGCCCCGGGGGCAAGACACGTATCTCCCCCGCCCGCCGGGGCGGCGCGCCTTTTTTATATCGATTGGAAAACAAAATGAAAATTTATTCCGCTTTTAAGTTCGTCCACGAAGAACAAGACATCGTCGTCAAGTCGGACCGCTCGCTCGATCTGAGCAAGGCCACCGTCAAGGTGAGCCCGTTTGATCTGAACGCGATCGAAGCCGCTTGTGAGCTCAAGGCACAGGTGGCGGACACGGAAGTGGTGGCTTTGAGTGTGGGCGGCCGGCTTCTTGCCAATCCCAAGGCCCGCAAAGACGTTCTCTCCCGCGGTCCGGACTCCCTGCTCCTCGTCCAGGACGAGGCCTACGAAGGCCTGCGTCCCAACGAGACGGCCAAGATCCTTGCCGCCACACTCAAGTCCAAGGGGTTCGACCTGGTCCTCTGCGGCAACGGCTCCGCCGACGTCTACGCCCAGCAGACCGGCATGCTCCTCGGCGAGTACCTCGGCGTGCCCGCCATCAATGGTGTTTCCAAGATCGTCTCCTGCGACGGCGCCAAGCTCGTCGTCGAACGCGGCCTCGAAAACGAGGTTGAAACCCTTGAGATCTCGCTACCTGCCGTCGTGAGCGTCTCGGCCGACATCAACGAGCCGAAGATCCCCGCCATGCGCGCCATTCTCGCCGCCGCCAAGAAGCCCGTCGAAGTCCTCGACGCGGCCGCCCTCGGTGTCCAGCCGGGCGAGGCCCTCGTCAAGGTCGGCTCCGTGCTCGCCCAGGCCCAGAAGGACCGCCAGCAGGTGGTCATCGAAGGTGACGACGACGAGTCGATCGCCCGCTTCGTCGAACAGATCCGCAAGGCCATCGCCGCCTGAGAACAAGAAAAAGGAAGGATTTAAAAATGAGTAAGTTTGTCAACACCTGGACCTTCAGCGACATCTCCGAACGCCAGGCCGACGTCATCGCCGCCGCCCGCGGCTTCAACGCCCCCGTCAACACCTTCGTGCTCGGCGCCGACAAGGCCGCCGCCGCGTTCGCCCAGGGCGCCGACAAGGTCTACGACCTCGGCGCCGCCGGCGATCATCTCGTCGAGGACTTCTGCGACACGATGGCCGCCGCCATCGCCGCGGGTCAGACCCCCGCCCTCGTGCTCCTGCCCGCGACCATCCGCGGCAAGGCCATCGCCGCCAAGCTCGGCGCCAAGCTCCAGGCGGGCGTCGTCAACGAAGTCGCCGAATTCGGCGCCGACGACAGCCTCTCGCACCTCGTTTACGGCGGCCTGGCCGTCTCCAACGAAATCGTCGGCACGGGCGTGACCATCGCCACGATCGCCGCCGGTTTCGCCGCTCCGCTCGAGGCCGACGCCTCCCGCACGGGCGAGGTCGTTGAAACGGCCTTCGTCGAACCCGCCGTCTCCGGCATCCGCCGCACGGCCGTCGCCCCCAAGCAGGCCGGCGGCGTCGACCTGAACCGCGCCACGCGCGTGATCGGTGTGGGCCGCGGCTTCTCCAAGCAGGAGGACCTCAAGCTCGCCGACGACCTCGCCGCCGTGCTCGGCGCTGAAGTGGGCTGCTCGCGTCCGATCGCCGAAGGCGAACAGTGGATGGAGCGCGAACGCTACATCGGCGTCTCCGGCGTCATGCTCAAGCCCGAGTTCTACATGGCCGTGGGCATTTCCGGCCAGATCCAGCACATGGTCGGCGTGAACCGCGCCAACGTGGTCTTTGCCGTCAACAAGGACAAGAAGGCCCCGGTCTTCAAGTACGCCGACTTCGGCATCGTCGGGGACCTCCAGAAGATCCTCCCGAAGGTCACGGAAGCCCTCCGCTGACAACCGATCACGGACGGGGCCGGGCATGGGCCCGGCCTCAGGCCGGCTTACGGGGTAGCGCCCGGCCCCCGTCCGTACTGAACACTACACACAAGCCATACACAGGATCCGCGCGGCCCGCGATGAAAAGGGGGCGGTGCGGAGATCCAAAGGAAAAATCATGGAAGAAGATGCTTTCGACGCGATCGTGGTCGGCGCGGGTCCCGCAGGGGCCGCGGCGGCCTACGTCCTCGCCAGGGAAGGCGCCAACGTGCTCGTCGTCGAGCGCGGCAACTACGCCGGCGCCAAGAACATGACCGGCGGGCGCCTCTACGCCCACAGCCTTGAGAAGATCATTCCGGGCTTCGCCGACGAGGCCCCGGTCGAACGCCGCGTCACGGCCGAGAAGGTTTCGTTCCTCACGGGCGACTCCGGCATGACGATCGACTACCGCACGGGCGTGCGCCCCCTCACCGTCGAGGAGTCCTACACGGTGCTGCGCGGTCCGTTCGACCAGTGGCTCGCGGGCAAGGCCGAGGAGGCCGGCGCCCAGATCATCTACGGCGTGCGCGTGGACCGAGTGGTCCGCGATGAGAACGGCCGGGTCTGCGGCATCGAGGCCGACGGCGACGTGATCGACGCCAAGTGCGTGATCATCGCCGAGGGCGTCAACTCGCTTCTGACCGAACAGCTCGGCATGGCCTCCCGTCCCTGCGACCCGACCGCGGTCGCCGTGGGCGCCAAGGAGCTCATCCGCCTGGGCGAGGACGAGGTCGCCAAGCGCTTCGGCCTCACCGGCGACGAAGGCGCCGCCTGGCTCTTCGCCGGCAGCCCCTCCAACGGCCTCATGGGCGGCGGCTTCATCTACACGAACAAGGACACGGTCTCCGTCGGCGTCGTCGCCGGCCTCGCCCACGTCGGCGAGAGCTCCAAGAGCGTCCCGCAGATGCTCGAGGACTTCAAGAACCATCCGGTCGTCAAGCCCCTCATCGAAGGCGGCGAACTCGTCGAGTACTCCGGCCACGTCGTGCCCGAGGCGGGCATCAACATGTGCCCGAAGCTCTACGGCGACGGCGTCCTCGTGGTGGGCGACGCGGCGGGCTTCTGCATCAACCAGGGCTTCACCGTGCGCGGCCTCGACCTCGCGATCTGCTCGGGCGAGAAGGCCGCCGAAGCGGTCCTCGACGCCATGTCCGCCAAGGACTTCAGCGCCGACCGCCTGCGCTCCTACCAGACGCGCCTCAAGGACACGTTCGTCATGCACGACCTGGAGCTCTACAAGGACCTCCCGGCCTTCTTCGAGAACAAGCGCATCTTCAACGACTACCCGAAGATGGTCACCGGCATCATGCGCGACATGTTCGTCCTGGGCAGCAAGCCCTCGGCACCGCTTCGCAAGAAGCTCCTCGCCCGCGTCAAGGAAGTGGGCGTCATGAACATCCTCAAGGACGTCTATCACGGAGGTAAGGCGATATGAGTTCCAACGAAATGAGCGTCGACGAGAAGCTGAGCGTCAACAAGTTCTACGTCGACGAGGAAAACGCACACATCGTTCTGAAGAAGGACATCGACAGGAACGAGTTCATGAAGCTCGTCAAGGCCTGTCCGGCCGGGCTCTACGCCATCGAGGAGGACGGCAGCTACCGCTTCGACTACGCGGGCTGCCTGGAGTGCGGCACGTGCCGCTTCCTCTGCGGGAAGACCCTCTTCGAGAAGTGGGAGCTCCCCCGCGGGACCTTCGGCATCGAATACCGCCAGGGCTGATCCTTTAGAAAAAACAGTCCGCCAGGGCGGGCGGACGCCGGGACCCCGACCAGGTCCCGCGCCGCCCGTCTTCCTTTTTCACGACCCCCCAGGAAAACGACCATGAACTCCCTGAGCGACTTCGACCACCTACCTGTTACGCCCCTGCATCGGAAGATCACATTCTGCGCGGGCGGCGGCTCCTTCATCGACGCCTACGTCCTCATCATCATCGGGGTCGCCCTCGAAAACCTCGTGAGCGACTTCAACCTGGATTCGTTCTGGGTCGGCGTCATCACCGCCTCCACCTTCGTTGGCCTGGCGGTGGGCACCTTCCTCTTCGGATTCATCGGCGACAGGATCGGCCGCAAACGGATCTTCATCTTCAACATCATCGGCCTGGCCGTCTGCTCGGTCCTGTCGGCCTTCGTGTCGACGCCTTTCGAGCTCGTGATGGCACGCTTTTTCATGGGGCTGCTCATCGGCGGGGACTACCCGATCGCGACGAGCATGGTGGCGGAATTCGCCCCCATCAAAAACCGCGCCTGGGCCATGGGTTCGATCGCGGCGATCTGGTTCGTGGGCGGCATCGTCGCGAGCCTGGTCGGCTACTTCCTCCACGACTGGGACAACGGCTGGCGCTGGATGCTCGCGAGCGCCGTCGTCCCGTGCCTGTTTGTCTTCTCGGGACGCCTCTCGGTGCCCGAGTCGCCCCGGTGGCTCCTCGAGAAGGGGCGCACGGCGGAGGCCGCCCGCGTGTTCGCGCAGTTCGGGCTGGCGATGCCGCGTCGGGAACTGAACCGCTACACGCCCGAGCGTCCCTCCGCTCCGTCGATCGCCACGGTCTTCCACGGCGAGAACCTCGAGCACCTGCTCTTCGTGGCGATGATCTGGGTGTGCCAGGTCGTCCCGATGTTCGCCCTCTACATGTTCGGGCCGCGCATCATGCAGAGCATCGGCGTGGCCGGTGCGGGCGACGCGATGATCGCCAACACGCTGATCTCGGTGGCCTTCTTCATCGGTTGCTTCCCCGCCATGTGGAGCATCACGCGCTTCGGACGCCGCGTCGTCTGCGTGAGCTGCTTCGCGCTCATGACGCTCTCCTTCGCGGTGCTCCTCCTTTTTGAAGACAACGTCGCCGTTGCCCTCGTCTGCCTCGTCGCCTACGCGCTCGCCTCGGGCGGCCCGGGCACCCTGCAGTGGCTCTACCCCAACGAGCTCTTCCCGACGGAGATCCGCGCCACGGCCGTGGGCTGCGCCATGTCGCTCACCCGCATCGTGACGATCCTGTCGACCTTCTTCCTCTACCCGGTGCTCACCGAGCAGGGAAGCCACTCGATCCTCGTGAGCGCCCTCGTCATCTCGCTCGCCGGTCTCCTCACCTCCTACTTCTTCGCCCCCGAAACCAAGGGGATCTCGCTTTCCGAGGCCCATTATGCTCATTGAACGAATCACCCGCGCCATCGGCCGCAAGACGGCCGAGGGCGAAACCCACGCCGCCGTCATCTGGTTCCACCCGGAGGGCGAGGGCCCCTCGTCCTTCTCGAAGACCTGCTCCGGGCTTGTCTCCCGTCTCGCCGAACTCGGCGTGGAGACCGTCTTCCTCCCGTCGCCCTCCGTGCTCGCCCCGAGCGGCAAGCACCTCCCTGATTTCGCCTGGTACGGCTATACGGTCGAGGAAGCGGGCCTCAAGGACAAGGTCGACATCGTCGAGATGCTCATGTTCGTCGACGAGATGGTCCGCGACACCCGCGAGCGCCTCGGTCTCCCCTACGACAGGATCTTCCTCGCGGGGCTCGGGCAGGGCGGCTACATGGCGCTCGAGGCCTCCTACTGCCTCGCGGAACGCTTCGCCGGCGTGATCAGCCTCGAGCCGGACCTCCCGCTCGGCTTCTCGCCCGCGGCCCGTCTGGACTGGGACCTCCCCGTGCTCGTCGCCTCCGCGTGCGAGGGCGACCTCGACCTGAGGACCCGTCAGGCCCAGGCGGTCGCCAAGCTCGACCTCATGGGGTACCGGGTGGTCGACCGCACGGGACGCCACCGTTGCGCGGGCGGCTTCGAGGACCTCCTCGAGTCGGTGCGCATCTTCGTGGAGACCCATCTCCAGGAAGGCGTCTTCAACGAGTGGGAGCGCGGCGTCCCCTACAACAAGCTCCGATGGATCACCGAATGAAAAACATGAAAGACAACGAAAAGGAACTGTATTCACGCGTCATCGAAAAGGGCGCGTCCTGGGACGAGGCCGACCTCGTCGTCATCTGGTACCACGGGTTCGGCGCCGATGCGGCCGACTGCGCCCCCATCGGGGACGTCCTCCCCGAAATGGGCGTGCCCGGGCGCGTCAGGTACCTCTTCCCGGAGGCCGACGAACGCTGGTGCGTCATTCCGGAGGTGGCCGGACGGGCCCGCTCCTGGTACGACTACGAACGGTGGTTTCCGACCGTGAAGGTCGGGGAGACCGTCGACGAGGCCGTCGAACGTGTGCTCGCCTTCGTCGGACGCCTCGGAGAGCGGGGCTTCCCGCCTTCGAAGATCGTCCTCGCGGGCTTCTCCCAGGGCGGCGCGCTCGCCGTGGAGACCGCCATCGTCTCCAGACTCCCCTTCGCCGGCCTGGTGGCCCTTTCGTGCGACTTCCCGCTCCTTTACGGTGACCGGGCGGGGGACCTCGAGCACCGTCTCTTCATCGGCCACGGCACGTACGACGCCATGGTGCCCATGAGCTGGAAGACGACGGGCGTCGGGGAACTCCGCCGGTCCCGTCTTGCCATCGAGGAGCACGACTACCCGGGGCTCGGGCACGGCATCTGCCGCGAGGAGCTCCGCGACGTGGCCGCCTTCATCACGCCGATGCTCGGCTGACCCTCTTCTCCATGAGGAACGGGGCCGTCTCCCAAGGGAGGCGGCCCCGTTTCAATTCAAACGGCGGTTTGTTCTCAGAGCCCCGTTGCGAGGGCCCTCACGGGCATGATGTCCTCGAAGTCGAGGTCGTTCCTGTAGTCCGAACGGTACTCGTCGAAGACGCAGAGCCACGGGAGCTTCTCCTTGACGAGGTCGGCCTGGAAGAAGAGGTGGGGCGAGTTCGTGTGGACGCGCCCCTCCTTCTGCCACATCACGAAGACCTTGTCGACCGAGGTCTTCGAGGCGCTGATCAGGCGGGAGAAGTCCTCCCTCAGGAGGGGGAGCGGGATGCGGATCCACTTCCCGCCGTCGTCGTCGATCATGAGGACGCCCCAGTAGACGGCCCAGGAGAGCAGGTAGAGTTTGATCCTCTCGATGACGGGGAGGCTCGAGATGGCTTCGAGGGTGATCGAACTCGAGAGGTGGCAGAGTTCGAAGTGCTGGCGGAGCGTCTCGTTCATCGCGGCGTCCCCGGCCAGGATCTGGTTGAGCATCTTCTTGCTGCAGACGACGATTTCGGATTTGGTGAGGGCGTAGTGGTACGAGGAGAAGGGATGGCAGAAGAAGTAGTCGAGTCCGCCCCCGAGGATGCGCCCGGCCGGCGTGATCGAGAGGAAGTCGAGCTTGGCGTCGGCCGCCTTGGCCTTCGTGTGGGTGCGGGCGATGATCCCCTTGTTCACGTAGATCAGGTGGTCGGCCTGGACGTACTCGGAGGTGCCCGGCTCGAGGCCGCGCATCGTCGGGGCGATCTCCTCGTCGGGCTCGAGGGTGATCACCGTGCCGATGTTCTTGAGGGCGCGCGCGAGGCACACCGGCGTCGTGGGCGGGATCCACGGCATGATCGGCTCGCGGGGGCCGCAGACGTTCCATTTGCTGTAGCGGTACTGCGCAACGGCTTCGTTCCATGCATCAGTCAGCTTCTTCATGTTCTCTCCTGCAGGGTTTGGGTCTCGCCGTAACGGATGGGACAGAGAGGTTCCTATTGATTCCGAACGGCTTTTCGAGGGTCGTTAATAGTACGGTATGTACTGTTGTGGTAAGAGAGCATAACAGTATTTTCAGACTGTTTTTTGACATGGATCGTGATCGCGTTGCCGTCTGAACATTTCTCGTGGTGATGTGCGCGTCTTAAGGCTTGTTTTCAAAGAGGATTTTCTTTGTTGGGGATCGCTCATTAGGGATTTCCATCAGTCCCTTTCCTGAAGTCTGCGCGGCAAACAAGTAGACTGGGCGGACCTGTCCCCGGGCGTCCGTATCTCCCTTTTCCGGACGCCCTTCATAAAAGGAGTGAAAACATGAAAAAGGCCTTGGTCGTCGTCGATTTCCAGGTGGACTTCGTTGAGGGGGCGCTCGGCTTCCCGCTCGCCAAGACGCTCGAACCGGTGATCGACGCCAAGATCGCCGCCGCGCTCGAGGAGGGCGCCGACCTCGTCTTCACGTTCGACACGCACCCCGCCGAGGGGTATCTTGAGACGAGGGAGGGACGGCACCTGCCGGTCCCGCACTGCATCAAGGGGACGCCGGGGCATGCGCTCTACGGCCGGGTCGCGCGTCATCTGGACCGCGCCGTCAAGGTGATCGAGAAGGACCAGTTCACCTCGATCGAACTCGCCGAGTTCCTCAAGGACTACGACGAGGTGGAGTTCTGCGGCTTGGTCTCCAACATCTGCGTGTTGAGCAACGTCGTGCTCGCGCGCGCCTTCGCCCCCGAGATGTGCATCGTGGTCGACCTGAAGGCCACGCTCTCGTTCGACCCCGTGGTCAACTCGACCCTGAAGAACTATCTCGAGGGGCTGCACGTCGTCGTTACGGGGGATTGATCGAACTTTTGAACCGCTGGGGAGTGCGCTATGGACGTCTTCACGAAGGAGAAACGCTCGCAGGTGATGTCGAGGATCCGCTCGAAGGACACCCGTCCGGAGGTGCATGTCCGGCGGCTCCTCTTCGCGGAGGGATTCCGATTCCGGCTCTATGCCGGCGGACTGCCCGGACGTCCCGACATCGTTTTGAGGAAGTGGCGCACCGTCGTCTTCGTGAACGGCTGCTTCTGGCACGCCCATGAGGGATGCCCGAGGTCGAGGATCCCCGAGGACAACCACGACTTCTGGGAGGAGAAGCTGCGGCGCAACTGTGAGCGAGATCGCCGGGACGTCGGGGCGTTGCTCGAGGCCGGCTGGCGCGTCCTCATCGTCTGGGAGTGCGCCTGCGGGAAACGAAAGGGAGAGGCCCTTTCGCGTTTGATGGCGGAGTTCATCCGGTCCGATGAACGTCTGAGGGAGATCGGAGGCGGAGACTTTTGATCATCCGTGCGTCATTGGCATTCGGAATATGAAAAAAACCGACGTTGAGCAACGTCGGTTTTTTTCATTTGTGCGGCAGTGTTTGTGCAATGAATATTAGGTGGGTTGCACTATGTGCGCCTAAAGACGAACTCCTTTTATCTTTTGAATAAAGGTTTGATTTCATCTTTTACGAAAGAAGCCACTGCCTTACGTAATTCGCGTAGATACTTGAGTTTTGTGACTGAGCCACCAGCTGCCTTGTAAGCAGCATAGTCTCCCATTGAAGCGTCGACAGTTCCAGAGGCAATGTCAGAGGTGGGTACAGTGCTTGCGTACATCTGCAGGGCCGCAGGGTTTATGCCCCATTTGGTTGAGAAGGCGGTAATTTCTCTAGTAATCAGTTCGTTTAAGCGATCATCCATGATGGTGAAGGCGTCTTTGTCGCGGAAATTCTCCGGATTGAATTTGACTTCTAGCCAGAGCTGACTCAATAATTCGCCAATTTTCGAATTGTTCTTTTTGTAGTTCTCGATTAACTTGGCAATGCGTTGATCTTCAGCATCAGAAGCTGCCCTGGGTGCATCCTTGCCTTCAGGCATATGGGCTTGAAGAAGCTGTATCAGATAACGATAGTTAACTTCGATGCGTTTGACCGATTCCAATTCGTAATCAACATCAATATCAATGACTTCAACCTTCTTTTCTTTAGTTAATGTTTTGATACGTTCAATGACGTTGTGATACTGCCCTGTAAGTCGTTCGAATTCATCACGATTCATATCGAATACTGAGTCGAGCATGTCTTCTTGGAATTCGTCGTAAATTTCTGCTTCCCCAATCAGTCGGTCGACGGCTTGATAGGCTTTGGCGAAGGATTGTAATTCTTCGAGTGTTCCATGTGTTTGAAAATATTCCAATTCTTCTTTCGTCGGAGCAATAGATTTCAGAGAGTTCACTGCCCTTGTGAGTTTCTCAGCCGTTTCTGACCATGAGGGCGCCTGCACCTCAT
>CAJMRV010000017.1 GCA_905215795.1 uncultured bacterium
AGGTACGAGGCGGTCGTCCTCAGGGTTCCCGTCCCCAGGGGCGAAGGCGTGAGCAGAAGGAGCGTCCGGTTCACCCCCGGCGTGGCGGCGCCCCAAAGGAGCGCGGTGAGGCTCCGGATGGAGCGGCCGTCGTGAAGGAGCGTGCCCCGCAGGACGACGCGTTCCTCGAGCGCGGTGGAGCGCACGCCCATCGCGGCCTCCGCCTCGGCGAGCCTCCTCATGACGGCGCCCAGGGCGCCCAATTTCCCGGCCGGTCCTGTGAGGACGGGCTGGACGGCCGCGTTGTCCAGGCCGAGCGAGGCGGCCGCGGAGACGACGAGCGCGTCGACGAGCCCCGCCGGGAGGGCGTCGCCGCCCGTGCCCATGAAGCCCTCGTGGATGAAGATGCGGCGCAGGGAGATCGGGCTCTCGCGCCTGTCGAGGATGAGCCGGGGCGCGCCCTCCATGAAGGCGGTGCGCCGCACCCTCAGGGCGGAGGAGGCACCCGGCGGCAGCACCACGGAAAGGAGCGCTCCGTCGCGGCTCGCTCCGAGATGCATCCGTACGGAGGCGTCGAAAACGTCGTTTGGATCCATGTCCTCTCCCTCTTGAAATGGAAACCGCCCGAGGGCCCGTTCTTGTCGACGGGCTTCCCGGGCGGTCGTTTCTGAATCACTCAGGCCGGTCGGAACCGATCAGTTGAGCTTGCCGTGGCATTCCTTGAACTTCTTGCCGGAACCACACGGGCAGGGGTCGTTTCGGCCCACGCCCTCGAAGATCGCGGCGTCGGCCATGGCCTGTTCGTCGAGCGCGCTGCCCGAGGAGGCGGGCACCTGACGGGGGGCCGGCTCGGGTTCGGGAGCGGGTTCGGGCATGCGGATCTCGACCTGCATGAGCACGGTGACGAGCGTCTCGCGGATTTGTTCGAGCAGCTGGTCGAACATCTCGAAGGCCTCGCGCTTGTACTCCTGCTTGGGCTGCTTCTGGGCGTAGCCGCGCAGGTAGATGCCCTGGCGCAGGGCGTCGAGCGCCGAGATGTGCTGACGCCAGAGCTGGTCGATGACCTGCAGGAGGACGTCGCGGGCGAAGCCGGAGAAGGCCTCCTTCGTGACGAGCTCCTCTTTGGCGCCGTAACGGACGTTGACGTCCTCGAGGAGCTTCTCGAGGAGGTCCTCGTCGGTGAACTGGTCGTTCTCATCGAGCATGGCCTTGAAGTCCATGTCGATGCCGAAGGACGTCTTCAGACGTTCGCGCAGGCCGTCGAGGTCCCACTGTTCCTCGACCGTCTCGGCGGGCACGAAGCTCCTGAAGAGGTCGGTGAAGTAGCCCTCGCGGAGGTCGCGCAGCAGGTCGTCGATGCTCTCGGCCTCGAGGATCTGGTTGCGCAGGCCGTAGATTTCACGGCGCTGGTCGTTCTGGACGTCGTCGAATTCGAGGAGCTGCTTGCGGATGTCGTAGTTGCGGCCCTCGACCTTGCGCTGGGCGGACTCGATCATGCGCGAGAGCATCTTCGATTCGATCGCGACGCCTTCCTCGAGCTTGAGCTTGTCGGCGACGTTGCGCATGCGGTCGCCGCCGAAGATGCGCAGGAGCTGGTCCTCCATGGAGAGGTAGAAGCAGGAGCTGCCCGGGTCGCCCTGACGGCCGGCACGGCCGCGGAGCTGGTTGTCGATGCGTCGGGATTCATGGCGCTCGGAGCCGATGATGCGAAGGCCCCCGGCCTTGATCACCTCTTCGTGCAGGCCCTTCCACTCGGTGCGCACGGCCTCGATGCGGGCGGCCTTTTCCTCGTCGGTGAGGGACGGGTCGCGTTCGATGGCCTCGACGGCCTTGTTCACGCCGCCGCCGAGCACGATGTCGGTGCCTCGGCCGGCCATGTTCGTCGCGATCGTGACCATGCCGGGACGGCCGGCGTCGAGCACGATCTGGGCTTCCTTCTCGTGCTGCTTGGCGTTGAGCACGTTGTGGGGGATGCCCTCCTTCTTGAGCATCGCCGAGAGGATCTCGGAGTTCTCGATCGAGGTGGTGCCGAGGAGCACCGGCTGGCGCCTGGCGTTGCAGGCCTTGACGTCCTCGATGATCGCGCGGTACTTCTCGTTGACCGTGCGGAACACCTTGTCGTGCTCGTCGATGCGGATCATCTTGCGGTGGGTCGGGATGACGACCGTCTCAAGACCGTAGATGTCCTGGAATTCGTAGGCCTCGGTGTCGGCCGTGCCGGTCATGCCCGAGAGCTTCTCGTACATGCGGAAGTAGTTCTGGAACGTGATCGAGGCGAGCGTCTGGTTCTCCTGCTGGATCTTGACGCCTTCCTTGGCCTCGACGGCCTGGTGCAGACCGTCGCTCCAGCGGCGGCCCGGCATGAGGCGGCCGGTGAACTCGTCGACGATGACCACCTCGCCGTTCTGGACGACGTAGTGCTGGTCGCGGTTGAAGAGCGTGTGGGCCCTCAGCGCGGCGATCAGGTGGTGCATCAGGATGATGTTCTTCGGGGAGTAAAGCGATTCGTTGGTCTGGATAAGGCCGCGTTCGACGAGGAGCTTCTCGAGGAACTCGTGGCCCTTTTCGCTGAGGTAGACCTGGTGGGCCTTCTCGTCGACCCAGTAGTGGCCGTCGCCCTTTTCATCGGCCTGGCGCGTCAGAAGCGGCGGGAGCTCGTTGACGGCCGTGTAGAGGTCGACGTTGTCGTTGGCGGGACCGGAGATGATCAGCGGCGTGCGGGCCTCGTCGATCAGGATCGAGTCCACTTCGTCGACGATGGCGTAGTGAAGGGGACGCTGCTGGCGCTGCGAGACGTGCGTGACCATGTTGTCGCGCAGGTAGTCGAAGCCGAATTCGTTGTTCGTGCCGTAGGTGATGTCGGAGGCGTAGGCCATGCGCTTGGTTTCGGGATCCTGGTTCGAGAGGATCTTGCCCACGGAGAGGCCCAGCCAGTTGTACAAACGGCCCATCCAGTCCGCGTCGCGGCTGGCGAGGTAGTCGTTGACGGTCACGACGTGGCAGCCCTTGCCGGGGAGCGCGTTCAGGTAGACGGCGAGCGTGGCCGTGAGGGTCTTGCCCTCGCCGGTGCGCATTTCGGCGATCTTGCCGTCGTGGAGCACCATGCCGCCGATGAGCTGGACGTCGTAGTGGCGCATGCCCATCACGCGGACGGAGGCTTCACGCACCACGGCGAACGCCTCGGGGAGGAGGTCGTCGGTCGTTTCGCCCTTGGCGAGACGTTCGCGGAATTCGATGGTCTTGGCCTTCAACTGCTCGTCGCTCAACGCCTGCATGGCGGGTTCGAGCTTGTTGATGACCTCGCATTTGCGACGATACTGCTTGATCAGTCGATCGTTGCGACTGCCGAAGATTTTGGTGAGGATTTCGTCAAACATTGGTCTTTTTCGTTAATTGCTGAGAATTCGTTGGCTGCTCCCGGCTGACGAAGCTTGTTAGCCTAGACGTCAACAGCACGATAACACGCCCTGCGCGATGGTTCCCGACAGGGGGAATCCCGGGGGTCCGCGCGGACGTTCAGAATTGAAAGATTATCGCATAAAAAACCACGCAGGCTCATTTCATTAGGAAACTCGGTGTTATCCTTAATGTCACACTTCGAGCGAGGACACATGAACAGGAAAAAGGGCCTGCGCAGCGGCGCGATGCAATCGATCGGACGAATCTTCGAGACCCCCGACAAGAGCCGGGCGGCCTCGCTTTTCGAGTCCTTCCGACTGGCCAGGCTCGCAGGCAAGGCGATCGCGCCGGTCCTCCAGAACATGCACCTCAACGTGAGCTTCTACTCGGGGGCGAACTGCCGCGTCGAGGACGACACCCTCGTGCTCCTCGTGAACGCGCCCTCCCAGGAGAACCGCCTGCGGCAGATGACGACGCGCCTGACGGCCGCGCTCATCAGGGCCGAACTCCCCTTGAACGGGGTGAAGATCCGCATCGTGAGCCGCGACCATGAACGTGCCGCGCCCGAACCGGCACGCGTCGAGCGCGAGTCCTCGCTTCTCGGCGCCATCAGCCTCGCTGAGAACATCGAGCTCATCGAATCGCCCCCGCTGAGGAGCGTCCTCACCTCGTTGAAGAGCCGCCTCTCGCCGGTGAGCTCCGACAACCCCCTGTTCGTCGTCTCGCGCCTCAACGTCCTCATCAAGGACTACGAGGAAATGAAGGAGCGCCTCGAAGAGGAGCTCCGCCGCATCGACTCGCTCATCGAGGAGAGCCGCCCGCTCGAACCACGCTTCATCTACACGGCCACGACGGCCCGCCACAACATGGAGCAGCACGCCCGCCACGAGCAGCTCAAGGCGCACAGGGACGAGGTGAACTCCCGCCTGATCACCGTCGGCCTGCTCCTGCCGAGCCTCGCCGAGCTCCTCGAGATCGCCTCCCTTGAACCCGAGTTCGTCGGGGAGACGCTCGACGAGTACCGACCGGCGGCCCACTTCGCGCCGCCCCCCTTCGAATTCCACTACCACCCGGACAGTCCCGCGGGAGCCGACGCGCTCACGAAGATCCTCCCCGGCATCGAGACGCCCGAACTGCGCCGGGCGCTCTCCAGGCTCGCCTCGAACCTCTCGCCCGCCGACCATGAGGAAAGGCTCGTCCGTCTTGAATACAAGCTCCAGGAACTGCGCTTCTCCCTGGCGCTCTCCCCGGCGGAACTCGCCCGTCTGGAGGCGATTCCCGGCGAAGTGCGCCGCGGAGCGCTCACCTATGAGGAGGCCGTGGCCGCCGTCGCCGACATCGAACGGCGCCGCCGCCCGGGAGAAACCGTGAACACGGAGCCCAAGGCTGAAGAAGAGTCCACGAGGCCTGAAAAGAACCTCGTCGGATCGAGCTTCCTGCGTCACGTCGACGAAGGGACGAGCCCCGCCCTCAAGGCGGCCCTGCTCGCGCTCTCCGAAGCGGTCAAGCCCGCCGAGGCCACCCCCTTCGAGGCCGCCATGGAGCGGATCGGCTGGATCGAGAGGCGCCTTCGCGAAGCGGGCGCCGCAGCGAAGCTCGAAGTGCAGCGCCACGACGTCTCCTACTTCGGCGAGGCGGCCATCAACGAGCGGGAGGACGCCCTCAAGGAGGCCTTCCTCGCCAGGACCGCCTCGATCGAGGCCCTGCTCGCGACGCTCACGGAGGAAAGGGATGCGCTCCTCAAGGGGGGCGACCCCGACGAGATCCTCGGGGAGCTCGACGAACTCGAGGCGGCCCTCGACGCCCTGACGAGCGACGATGACGCCGCCCGATCAGCGGAAGGGGAAACGAGCGGCGCCCCGGCGTCCGCCGACGCCGGCACGGAGGAAAAAGAAGAAGAAAACGCCTCCGGCAACCGGACGGCTCCTGCTCCGAGGGATCCCCAACGCCTGATCGACCTCATGTTCAGCGCGCCGCCCGCGACCCGCGATGAACTCTTCCCCGACAACGACGAAGGGAGCGGATCCGCAACGGAAACCGCTCCCTCGGGAGAGTCAGGCGTCGTTCATTCCGACGAAGCCGCCCGCCGCGTCCTGGAGACGAGCGAGAAGATCGAGTCGGAAGCGCTCCGGAACAAGCTCAGGGAGCTCGCCGGAAAGCTCGGGACGCACCGCTAGGACGTCAGTCGTCGAGAACATCCGTCCCCTGGACGGGACGGCAGAAGTCGACGGGACAGTCCTCGTCATTTTCAAAGGTCACCGACTCCCAGGCCGATTCATCCTCGAGAAGAGCGCGCAGCAGCTTGTTGTTGAGGCCGTGCCCCGACTTGTGGGCGCAGTAGCGCGCGATGAGCGGCGCACCGAGCACGTAGAGGTCGCCCATGGCGTCGAGCATCTTGTGCTTGACGAACTCATCGTCCGAACGGAGCCCCTCGGGATTGAGGATGCGGAACTCGTCCATGACGATCGCGTTGGAAAGCGAGCCGCCCTGGGCGAGGCCGAGCTTGCGGAGCATCTCCACGTCCTGGACGAAGCCGAACGTGCGGCAGCGGGCGATGGCCTGCTCGTAGGTCACGCGGGAGAAGTCGACCTCGGCCTTCTGGACCGTGCGGTCGATCGCGGGATGACCGAAATCAATCGAGAAATCAAGCGCGAAGCCTTCATGGGGTTCGAGACGGGCCCACTTGTCCCCTTCCCTGACCTCGACCGGCTTGAGCACGCGCACGAAGCGCCTGGGCGCATCCTGCTCGACGATGCCCGCCTCGTGGAAGAGGAAGACGAAGCTCGAGCCGGAGCCGTCCATGATGGGGATCTCCTGGGCGTCCACGTCGATGTAGGCGTTGTCGATGCCCAATCCGTTGAAGGCGCTCATCAGGTGTTCGATCGTGGAGACGAACACCTTGCCGACGTTGACGGTGGTGGCCATCCGCGTGTCGTTGACGTTGAGCGGATGGGCGGGGATCTCGACGGGCGGGTCGAGGTCGACGCGGCGGTAGACGAGGCCGGTGCCGGCCGGGGCGGGACGCATCGTCAGGCGGACCTTGCGGCCGCTGTGCAGGCCGATGCCGACCGCCTCGACGGACTTCTTGAGCGTGTGTTGCTTGATCATGCTCTTGTTCAGCGCAGGAAGGTGGGGATCTTGATGCCCTGCACGCCGGGTTCGTCGTCACGCTCGAAGAACGGGGACGGCGCACGTTCGGACGCGGGGGCGGGAGCAGCGGGAACAGCCTCGGGCGCCGGTTCGGCGGACGCTTCGGCGGCCTCACCCGGGACTTCTCCGCCTTCGGCGGCGGCTTCGGGAGCGGGCTCGACCGGATCGGCGGCGGGCTCCGGATCAGCGGCGGGAGCGGGAGCCGGGGCCGGAGCAGCGGCAGGGGCCGTCACGGGCGCCTGGGCGGGCGCGGCGGGCCTGGCGAACGACGGAGCGGCCGCGGGGCGGGTGAGCTCGTCGAGCGGCTTGAGGCCCACGGGGGCGGCGCCCATGCCGAAGGACGGACCCTTGCTGTCCGAAGGCGTCTCGTCGAGACCCGTGGCCACGAGCGTCACACGGACCTCGTCGCCCATTTCGGGGACGATCGCGGAGCCCCAGATGACCTGGGCCTGCTTGGAGATGAAGTTCTGGAGGACCGCCATGGCGCGCTTCATTTCGGACATCGTCACGGATTCGTCGCCCGAGAAGTACACGAGGAGGCCCTGGGCACCCTCGAGGTTGCGGCCTTCGAGGAGCGGGCAGGAGATGGCGGCCTTGGCGGCCTCGACGGCGCGGTCCGGGCCCGAGCGGCTCGCCAGACCGATGATCGCGGAGCCGCGGATCGTCATGACGGTCTTGAGGTCCTCGAAGTCGAGGTTGATGTAGCCCGGGGTGTGGATGATGTCGGCGATGCCAACGCAGGCCTTGTAGAGCACGTCGTTGCTCATCTCGTAGCATTCCTTCATCGTGGCGTCGGGATCGACGTCCTCGAGCTTCTCATTGAGGATGACGAGCATGGAGTCGACCTTGTCGCGCATGCGGCGGGAGCCCTCGAAGCTGAAGGGGCGCGTCACCACGGCGACGGTGAGGATGCCGAGCTCCTTGGCGATCTCGGCGATCACGGGCGCGGCGCCCGTGCCGGTGCCGCCGCCCATGCCGGCGGTGATGAACAGCAGGTGAGAGCCACGGATGGCGTCCTCGATGACGTCGCGCTTGGCGCGGGCCGCCTCGGCGCCCACCTCGGGATTGGCGCCGGCGCCGAGCCCGGTGTTGCCGAGCTGGATCGTCACGTGGGCGCGGGAACGCTGCAGCGCCTGGTGGTCCGTGTTGGCGGCGATGAATTCGACGCCCTTGGATCCCTGGGAGATCATGTGTTCGACGGCGTTTCCACCGCCGCCGCCCACGCCGATCACCTTGATCACGGTGTTGAGCGGATCCGTTTCCTGAAGAATTTCAAAAGACATCTTGACTCTCTAATAAATTTAAGCTTCTGATTGCATGTCTGATCCAGACCGCCAGTCGACGCCGGTCCGCCTTCAGCGGCCGTCCCTCTCTTTGTCCGGCTGGAACCACATTCCTGATTGTGCCGTCGGCGGCGTTGACGCCCGTTCCCGGGCGCGTGCATCTCGACGATTTTAAAACGTTTTCGGTCCTTCTCCGAGTCGATCAGATCACCGGAGGAAATCCGGGATGCGGATGCCCTGTCCACCGGCGCCCGCGCCGGCGGCGGCCGGTTCAGGCTCGGACTCCGCCGTGTCGATGGCGGCCGTCGGAGCGGCGGAATCCGCCGTGAGTTCGCCGAGCGGCCGAATGCCGCCCTCGCCCGCGGTGGTGATCTCCGAGAGCGGCGGCACGCCGGGCTCCTCGTCGAGGCCCGTGGCCACGAGGGTGATGCTCAGGGCTTCGCCCGCGTTGGGATCCGTGATCGAGCCGTAGAAGATCGACGCGTCGGGCGAGACGAAGTTGTTGAGGATCTCCATGGCCTTGGTCGTCTCGGACATCTTGATCGATTCGTTGGCGGTGAAGCACACCATCAGGCCTCGCGCACCGTGCAGGTCGTGCCCCTCCAGGAGCGGGCACGTGATGGCCGCCTCAGCGGCCTCGACCGCGCGGTTCGGCCCCGTGGCGCTCGCCGTGCCGATGATGGCCGAGCCCTTGATCGTCATGACCGACTTGAGGTCGTTGAAGTCGAGGTTGACCTGACCGGGGTTGCGGATGATCGAGGCCACGCCCGTGCAGGCCTTGTAGAGCACGTCGTCGCTCATTTCGAAGCACTGCTTCATGGTGGCGTCCGGATCGACGTCCTCGAGCTTCTCATTGAGCACGACGAGGATCGCGTCGACCTTTTCCCGGAGCTCCTCGATGCCGGCCTCGGCGATGCGCATGCGGCGGCGTCCCTCGAAGCTGAACGGACGGGTGACGACGGCCACGGTGAGCGCGCCGAGGCCGCGCGCGATCTCGGCGATCACGGGCGCGGCGCCCGTGCCAGTGCCGCCGCCCATGCCGGCGGTGATGAAGAGGAGGTTCGTTCCGCGGATCGCCTCTTCGATCTCCGCGGTCATCTCACGGGCGGATTCGGCGCCCACCTGGGGGTTCGCACCGGCACCGAGCCCGGTCTTGCCGAGCTGGATGGTGAGGTCGGCGCCCGAACGGCGCAGGGCCTGCGAATCGGTGTTGGCCGTGATGAACTGCACTCCCTCGCAACCGCAGGTGATCATGTGCTCGACGGCGTTTCCTCCCGCGCCGCCGACACCAATCACCTTGATGACGGTGTCCAAGGGGTTCTGGTCCGGAATGTATTCAAAGGTCATTGCTCTTCTCAAAAATCTGGTTCAACAATTATGAACGAGCGCTCCAGGGGCGTCCAATCCCGGGGAGGCGCCCGTCGCGCGTGTTCATCGGAAATTCCCACAGAACATGGAGGCCAACGAGCTCTGGAACCCGTTGAGCTTGCTTTTTCCCTTCTCCTTGGGCTCCGAGAGGCTCGGATCGTAGAAACGGCTCAGGAGAAGGCCGAGGCAGACGCTGTTGGCGGGATCCCTCGGGATGTCCGGCGTGACGTGGATCGGCTTGCCGGTGCGCACGGGCAGGTCGAAGACCTCGTGCGCGACCTCCTGGAGGCCGCGGAGCTTGGATCCGCCCCCCGTGAGGACGACGTTGTGGACCTTCCCGAGGACGCCGTCCCTGGCCAGACGGTTCCTGTAGAGCCTGAAGAACTCCAGGGCCCGTTCATGGAGCGTCCTCGCCAGGAGGTGGCGGGAGATGCGGTTGTGCATGCCCCTCGTGCTCGGGAGGCCGGCGACGGTCTCGTTGGGGTCGACCTTCGAGGGGAGGCAGTGCCCGGCTCTCCGCGTCCTCGGTTCCCAGGCCGAAGACGAGGGCGACGTCCCTCGTGAAGTAGTCCGCGCCGAAGGGCTGGACGTACGAGTAGCAGATCACACCCTCGTTGAAGACCGACACCGAGGTGGTCTGGGCCCCGATGTCGAAGACGACCGAGCCGTACTCCTTCTCGGTGGTCGTGAGCACGGCGATGCCGCTCGCCCACGTGTGCGGAATGTACTGCTCGAGCGTGACGCCCGTCCTCGCGAGGCAGCGCCGCATGTTCGCGGCGTTGAGCCGTGAGCTGTAGACGGCGTGCATGTTCGCGACGACGCGTTCGCCGACGAGGCCCACGGGACGGTTGAGCGTGGTCGTGTCGCCGCAGGTCCACCCGCAGTGGACGACCTTGATGAGGTGTCCCTTCTCGGCCTGCACGTTTTCCGCGCGGCTCTGGGCGTTCTTGTCGGCGAGCTTGACGTCGTCGTCCTGGACCTCGTTGTTCTTGACGACGGACGAGCCCGTGCAGTTGACGCTCACGAGGTCCGAGCCGCCGATCGCCGCGATCACGCGTTCGATCCTGAATCCGCCCGCGTTCTTGGAGGCCTCGTCGATCGCCTTCCTCACGCAGCCCACGGCCTTGTCCATGTCGTGGACGTTGCCCCGGACGATCCCTTCGGAACGGGCCGTGCCCGTCCCCACAATCTCGATGGCGCGGTGGTCCTCGCCGAGGCCCCGGGGCAGTCCCGTCTCGGGGTCCCTGGCGTTCGGGAGCAGCCGGACGACCCGGCCCACGGCGCAAAAGATCTTGTCCGAGCCGGCGTCCAATCCCACGATGTAGTCGGAATTTTCAGTCATTTGCCAGTAGCGTCCGATCCGGCGGGAGCCGGGGTCGATTGAAGGTCACGTTTGTAGTCGGGCAGCGTCACCGCGAACGCACGGTCATAGCGAGCGTCGATGGTGCGCGGCGCCCCATACACCATTCTACAAACTCGGGGATAGGCTTTCACGACCGCGCGCAGGCGGTCGACGACCCCGTCGCCGGGGCGGTCCTGCCCGAGCTCGATCCGGGTGGAGGGCACGTCCGCGCCCTCCATCACCAGGCTCCAGCTTCCGCGGTCGGTGCAGTTCACGTCGGTGGCATGGGCGGAGAGCGCCGAGAGCACCGAGTTGAACTCCCCATAGTAGCGGGTGATGCGGGTTATTTGTTCCTCGTCGCCGTAAAAGTTCGGCAGCGCCGCGGCCCCGGGGCCGAGTTCGGCGGGATCGGCCTCGAAGAGGACGCCCTCGTCGGAGACGAGGCGTCCGTCCTCATACCGGGCGAGCGCCTTGTGGGGGACGATCCTGACGATGAGCCGGTCGGGCCAGACGCGGCGCACGCTCGCCTCCTTCACCCAGGGCACCCTCTCGAGGGCCTCCTGGACCTTGACGAGGTTGGCGTAGACGTAGTTTCCGTCGAGCGATCCCTGCACGGCCGCGCGCACCCGTTCGAGCGGGACGGACGGCACGGGGGACTCCATCTCGACGGTCTTGAAGGTGAAGTACGGGGTCCCGGCGGCGTAGCCGCGCGCCCAGACGAAGGCGGCGGCGAGCCCCGCGACGAGCGCGAAGGCGCCGATGATGTTCATCGTCCGCTTGAAACGCTCCCAACGGCGGTAGGTCGGCCGGGGCTCCTCCGTCGTTCCGGGGGTGATGCGTTCGGGGCGCCAGGATCCCATCTTCAAACTCCTCCGGTCAGTCGACGCGGGCGAGTTCGAGCACGCGGCGGCAGAGTTCGCCGTAGCTCATGCCGACGGCGCGGGCGGCCATCGGGACGAGGGAGTGCGGCGTCATGCCGGGTGAGGTGTTGATCTCGAGCAGGACGAAGGACCCGTCGGGACGACCCAGCAGGTCGACGCGCGACCAACCGCGGGCGCCGAGCGCCGCGAAGGCCTTCTCGCAGAGCGAGGCGATGCGCTTGGAGGCCTCCTCGGGGATGGCGGCCGGGCACTCGTACTTGACGGCGTCGCCGAAGTACTTGTTCTGGAAGTCGTAGTCGCCTTCGGGAGCCTTGATCTCGATCACGGGAAGGGCCTTCCCGTCGAGGAGCGCCACCGTGAACTCACGGCCGTGGACGTATTCCTCGATGAGGGCGTCGTCGCCCTTGGAGGTCGCCAGGGCGACCGCTTCGCGGAGCGAGGCGGCCGTGGGACGGGCGAGCTTGCTCACGCCGATCGAGGAGCCGTCGCGCGCGGGCTTGACGACGAGGCCATCGGACCCGAACGCCTCGAGGATCCCGCCGAGGCGTTCGTCGGAGACGTCCGCGCCGACGAGTTCGCCGCGGGGCACCGGCAGGCCGGCCGCGCGCCAGATCGTCTTGGTGGTCTCCTTGTCCATGGCCATGGCGCTCGCCGCGACGCCCGGCCCCGTGTACGGGAGACCAAGGTAGTTGAGGGCGCCCTGGATCGTGCCGTCCTCGCCGAAGCGGCCGTGCAGCGCGATGAAGGCGCGGTCGTAGCCGGCCGCTTCGAGTTCGGCGAGCGAACCCGTCTTCGGGTCGAAGGACTCGGCGTCGACGCCTTCCTCCTTGAGCGCCTTGAGGACGCCGCCGCCCGACATGAGGGAGACCTCGCGTTCGGAACTCACGCCGCCCATCAGAACGACGACGCGGCCCAGGTTTTTCTTATCCATTTTCCTTCCTTTTCATTGAATGGCGAATCGACGGGCCATCACGCCGGGCGTGCGGCCGATCGATCCGGCCCCCATCGTGACGACGACGTCGCCGTCGCGAACGGTTTCGTAAATCTTGTCGGGGAGACCCTCGACGCTGCAGAGGGCCACCTTCCGGCCCGTGGACGCCTCGATGGCGTCGCGCAGTTTTTCACTCGAGACCCCCTCGATGGGCGTCTCGCCCGCCGGATAAAGGTCGGCGAGGACGACGGCGTCGGCGCGGCCGAGCACTTCGACGAACCCGTCGAAGCAGTCGCGGGTGCGCGTGTATCGGTGCGGCTGGAAGGCCACGACCACGCGGCGTTCCGGCCAGGCGCCCCTGACCGCCTCGAGCGTGGCGGCCATTTCGTGGGGATGGTGTCCGTAGTCGTCGACGAGCTCGAAGCGCCCGTTGAGGGCCTGGAGTTCGCCGTAACGGGCGAAGCGGCGTCCCACGCCGGTGAAGTCGCGCAGTCCGCGCACGATCGCCTCGTCGCTCACGCCCACCTGGGTGGCCGCGGCGATGGCGGCGAGCGCGTTCCTGACGTTGTGCAGGCCCGGCAGGTTGAGCACCACGGGGAGCGGCTCGTGGTCGGGGCGGAGCACGGTGAAGACCATGCTCGTGCCTTCGGCGCGCACGTCGATCGCGCGGTAGTCGGCCTCCTCGGAGAGGCCGTAGCGGATCACCGGCTTGGTGATCCGGTCGATGATCGAGGCGGCGTTCTCGTCGTCCACGCAGACGATGGCCAGGCCGTAGAAGGGCAGGCGCTCGAGGAACTCGACGAAGGCGGACTTGAGCACGTCGAAGCTGTGCTGGTAGGTGTCCATGTGGTCCTCGTCGATGTTGGTGACGACCGACATCACGGGGGTGAGCTTGAGGAACGACGCATCCGACTCGTCGGCCTCGGCCACGATGAACTGGCCCGTTCCCAGACGGGCGTTGCTCCCCGCGCTGTTGAGGCGGCCGCCGATCACGAACGTCGGATCGAGCCCGCCGCTCGCGAGGAGCGCGGTGATGAGCGAGGTGGTGGTGGTCTTGCCGTGCGCGCCGGCCACGGCGATGCCCTGGCGCAGGCGCATGAGCTCGGCGAGCATCACGGCGCGCGGCACCACGGGGATGTTGTTCTCACGGGCGGCGACGACCTCGGGGTTGTCCTCGTGGACGGCCGAGCTCACGACGACCACGTCGGCGCCGCGGCAGTTCTCCGCGTCGTGCCCCTCGTGGACGACGGCGCCGAGCGAGGCGAGGTGCTCGGTCACCGGGCTGAGCGCCAGGTCCGACCCGGTCACCTTGTAGCCCAGGTTGAGCATCACCTCGGCGATGCCGTTCATGCCCGAGCCGCCGATGCCGACGAAGTGGATGTGGTTTACACGAAACATGACTTTCCTTATTCCTTGTGTCTCTGGATGCCCATATCTTACTGGGTGTCAGCGGGAGCGCTTCGCGACGACCTCTTCGACGAGGTCGGCGACGGCCGAGGCGGCGTCCGGACGGCTCAGTCCGCGCGCCTTCGCACCGAGTTCCACGAGTTGTCCGCGGTCCAGACCGGAGAGCGTGGAGGCGAGTCCCTCGGGCGTGAGCGAGGCCTGCTCGATCATGATCGCGGCGCCGTTGTCGGCCATGTACCGGGCGTTGCCGAGCTGATGGTTCGTCGTCCTCGCGATGAAGGGCACGAGGATGGCGGGCACGCCCGCGGCACAGAGCTCCGCCACGCTCGTGGCGCCCGCGCGGCAGAGCACGAGGTCACATTCGGCATAGCGCGCGGCCATGTCGTCGATGAACTCGACGACCTCGGCCTTCACGCCGAGGCGTTCGTAGTGTTCGGCCACCGCCGCGCCGTTTCCGCGACCCGTCTGGTGGACGACCGACGGACGCTCCGCCTCGGGGATGCGGGCGAGCGCCTCAGGGACGACCTCGTTGAAGACGCGCGCGCCGAGGCTGCCGCCGAAGACGAAGAGTCGGAGCGGGCCGGTGCGGCCTTCAAAACGCGTGGCCGCGGGCTCGACGGCGACGATGTCGGCGCGCACGGGATTGCCCGTCGTGCGCCCCTTGTCGCCCGCGAACGAGCGGGCCCCGCCCGAGAAGCCGCACGCGAGCGCGTCGCAGAACGGCAGGAGGGTGTTGGTCGACATCAACAGGTCTGCGTCGCAGTTCATCACGACGATGGGCAGCCCGAGCGTGCGGGCCGCGAAGCCGACGGGCACGGCCACGTAGCCGCCCGTCGAGAACATGGCGCCGACGCGGTGCTCCTTGAGCAGGCGGCGCGCCTCGAAGAAGGCCCGGATCAGGGCGAATCCGCCCTTGACGGCGCCGAGCAGGCCGCGCCCGCGGACGCCCCTGAAGGCGAGCCCGTCGAACGGGATCGCGTCCTTGGCGACGAGGGCGCCCTCCATCCCGGTCGTCGTGCCGATCCACGAGAGGTTCCAGCCGCGAGAGCGCATCACGCGCGCCACGGCCAGGCCGGGCATGACGTGGCCGCCCGTTCCGGCCGCCACGATCACCAGGTTTTTCTCTTTTGTCATGAAACGCGTCCTCCTCGCATCAGAATCTTGTTTTCCTTGTCGACGCGGAGCAGCAGCCCCACGGCGACCAGGCTCATCACCATCGCGCTGCTCCCGTAGCTCACGAACGGAAGCGTGAGCCCCTTGGTGGGGAAGAACCCCGTGGCAACGCCGATGTTGATCACGGACTGCACGCCGAACCACACGCCGATGCCCTGGGCGACGAGCCCCGAGTAGAAGCGTTCGAGCTTGACGGCCTGGCGCCCGATTTCAAAAGCATAGCGGATGAGCCAGTAATACATTAATAAAACGAAGACCACGCCGATGAATCCGGTCTCCTCGGCCACGACGGCGAGGATGAAGTCGGTGTGGGCCTCGGGCAGGTAGTAGAGCTTCTCGACGGAGCCGCCAAGGCCCACGCCGAAGAGTTCGCCGCGCCCGAAGGCGATCAGCGAGTGTGTGAGCTGGTAGCCCTTGCCGAGCACATAGGCCTCGTCCCAGGGGTCGAGGAACGCGAACACGCGCTGCAGACGCCAGGGCGTGATGCAGATCAGGGCGATGAACGAGACCACGGCCGCGATGACGCCCCCGGAGAAGATCCACAACGAAAGGCCGGCGAGGAAGAACACGCCGAGCACCTCCGAGGAGATCACCACCGTGGCGCCCAGGTCGGGCTGGTTCATCAGCAGGAACGCGATCACGGCGATGGTCATGCCCATCGGGACGACCACCTTGAACCACGAGTGCATCTGCGTGAGCGACCTCGAGCAGTAATGGGCGGCCATCATGATGCAGGCCACCTTCATGACCTCGGAGACCTGGAAGTTGGCGAAGCCGAACGAGATCCAGCGCGCGGCCCCCTTGGCCTTGTGGCCGATGCCCGGGATGAAGACCAGAAAGAGCATCAGGACCGCGAGCACGAACACGTACGGGGTGATCCTCTCAATCCAGATCATCCTCCCCTTCCAGTAGATCGCGCCGCAGAGCAGCCCGCCCACGCCGATGCTGAGCAGGTGCTTGAGCATCACGTGGTTCTCACCGATGCTGTGCGTCTGGTCGACGAACATCGTCGTGGCCGAATGGACCATGATCGTCCCGAAGAGGATGAGCGCGACCACGCACATGAAGAGCTCCCAATGGAAGTCCCATGAGCGTCCGCGCTCCTCGAACATCAGGTCGACCTTGCTGCGTTGCATCCCGCGCTCCCCCTCAGTCGATCTTCGTGACGGTGCGGGCGCAGCGGGTGAAGTCCTCGCTGCGTTCGGCGTAGTTCCGGTACATGTCCCAGGAGGCGCAGGCGGGCGAAAGGAGCACCGCATCGCCGCTCGAGGCGAGCGACCAGAGCCATGTCACGGCGCCGGCCATGCCGTCGAAGCGCTTCACAGGGGCGTCGAGCCCCTCGAGCGCGCGTTCGATGGCCGGGGCGTCGCGCCCGATCAGGGCGACGCCGCCGGAACGGCCCGCGAGGGCCTCCTTGAGCGGAGTGAAATCCTGTCCCTTCCCGTCGCCGCCCATGACGATCAGCACGCGGCGGCCCCGTTCGAAGACGCCCTTGACGGCGGCCACGACGGCCCCGACGTTCGTCCCCTTGCTGTCGTCGATGAAGAGCACTCCACCGGACTCGAAGAGGGGCTGGACGCGGTGGGGCTCGCCCTTGTAGCCCAGAAGCGCCTTCCTCACGCTCTCAAGGGGCACCCCGAGGGTGTCGAGCAGCGAGAGCACGGCGAGCACGTTGAGCGTGTTGTGGCGCCCGGCGAGCTGGAGGTCGTCCTCGTGGACGAAGGCGACGGGACCGTCACCGGAGGCGCGCACGAGCAGGGTCCGTCCCGATGCGTCGGGAACGAGCCCCCAGTCGCCGGCGCGCACGGGTTCGTCGGAGCCGAACGTGGGGCCCGCGGGAATCGCGGTCGCGGCGAGGAGCCTCGCCGTGCCTTCGTCGTCGCGGTTGACGACGCCGTGGCGGGCGTGGCGGAACACGCGCGCCTTGTCGAGCGCGTAGGCCTGCATGGAACCGTGCCAGTCGACGTGGTCCTCGGTGATATTGAGGAGCGCGGCGGCGTCGGGGGCGAGCGTGGAGGTGCTCGCCAGCTGGAAGCTGGAGAGTTCGAGGACCCAGACCTCGGGAAGGGCCTTCCTCGAGGCCGCCGAGGCGAGCACGTCGAGGACGTTGGGCCCGACGTTGCCCGCGAGCGCGGCCTCGTGGCCGGCGGCGGTGAGCAGCGTGTGCAGGAGCGTCACCGTGGTCGTCTTGCCGTTGGTGCCCGTGACGGCCACCACGCGCGGGTGGTAATCCTCCTCACGGGCGAGACGTTCGAGTTCGAGCGCGAACAGTTCGATCTCGCCCACGACGGGGACGCCGCGTTCACGGGCCTGGCGGACGAGTTCGCCCGACGGACCGTTGTAAAGGGAGAGGCCCGGCGAGACGACGAGCATGTTCACCGCGGGGTCGAGCTTCGAGGGAAGCGAGCCCGTGACGAACTCCGCCTCCGGGCAGAGCTGGAAGAGCGCATCGGCGAAGGGAGGCGAGAGCCGCGTGTCGGCGACGCTCAGGACCACGCCGCGGGCGGCGAGGTGGCGGGCGCACGCGATCCCGGAGGCGCCGAGCCCCAGGATGAGCGCCTTCCTGCGTTGATGCATGGCTTGGTTTTGGTCGGTCATTTCAATGGGTCCC
>CAJMRV010000018.1 GCA_905215795.1 uncultured bacterium
GTCTTCGGTTTCAGGGCACTAATTTTGCTTGTTTAACTTTTCCATACCAGTTCAGGAGGCCCTTTCGGAGGGGCGCCGCACGGAGGCTTGTTTGCTACACTATCACTCGTCGGCGAGCTCGACGCCCATGCGTCCGAGCGCCTCCGCGACGACCGCCTTGAGGGGCCTCCCGTCGCGCGTGTCGAGCCAGTCGCCCGCATCGGAGCGGGCGAAGTGGCGCCCGCCGAAGGGCGAGGCGAACCAGATCTCCTTCATGGGCGTCTGGATGTTCGCCACCACCTGGCGGCCGTCGTCGAGCTCGATGGTGAGCACGTGGCCGGCCCTGAGGCACTCCACGTCGGCGGCCTCCTCGAGCCAGTCCTCGAGGGCGTTCATCTCGTCTTCGGCGACCTTCAGAAATTCGGTTTCATTCAGCATCTACAGGACTCCTAAAAAAATGCGTTCCTTCGTACTCGTCGGCCTGATCATCGGCCTCGGACTGCAGCTGAGCGGCTGCGGCGTCCGCGGCGACCTCTACATGCCCCAGCCCCACCACGCGGAGCATACCACGCAGCAGACGCAGTGAGGTTCCGGGGAGTCCTCACTCCTCGAAACCGTCCATCCGGAAGCGCTCGAGCACGCGCCTGTCGCGCTTGGTCGGGCGTCCCTTCTCGATCGTGCGGGAGGGTTCCGGAGCGAGGCGCCGCATGTCGGCGATCATCTCGCGGCGCGTCCTGCTCTCGACGGTCTCCTCATAGAGCTCGCGGGCGACGGGCGCGGGACCGCGCACGGCCGAGATCCCCTTGACGACGACGTCGAAGGTGTCCTCCCCGCGGATGATGCGGAGTTCGTCCCCGACGGCGACCTCGCGTGAGGCCTTCAGGCGCTGGCCGTCCATCAGGACGCGGCCGAGGCCGACCGCCTCCTGGGCCCTGCCCCTCGTCTTGAAGAAGCGCGCGGCCCAGAGCCACTTGTCGATGCGGATCGATTCCATTGGTCCCCCTCCTTTTTCGCGGGTGTTCTTTTGAATTGAAAAAGCCCGGCCGTTGAAAACGACCGGGCTCGACTATCAGACTGTGCGGTCAAAGACCGTACGTGTCGATGAAATTAAGCTTCCTGCTTGACTTCTTCGACGGCCTCAGCCTTTTCCGTGAGTTCCATGTAGGCCATCGGGGCGTTGTCGCCAACACGATAACCCATCTTCAGGATACGGGTGTAACCACCATTGCGCTGGGCGAAGCGGGGGCCGATCTCATTGAAGAGCTTGACGACGATCTCGCGGTCGCGCAGACGATTGAAGGCCAGACGCTTGTTGGCGACGGTGGGTTCCTTGGCGAGCGTGATCATCGGTTCGACGACGCGGCGGAGTTCCTTGGCCTTGGGAAGGGTGGTCTTGATGGCTTCATGACGAAGCAGGGAGCACATCATGTTGCGGAGCATGGCCAGACGATGGGCGCTGGTACGGTTGAGCTTACGAAGACCGTGACGGTGACGCATTTTTAATACCTCTGTAAAAGTCTAATAACGGCGGTCCCGGATGGAACCGCAACTCTGCCCCGTGCATCTTCTATCCGGAAACCGGCGGTCGGGTACAGTAAGCGTGCAATTTTACACGAGGAGCAATGGCTCCTGCAACGAAAACGGCCTCCTTTTTTCAAAGGAGGCCGTGTTCCTTCATCGTGACGGATCAGGAATTACTTCTTGAAACCGGGGACGACGGGACGGGCTTCGGCGGGCGGCCAGTTGTCGAGGCGCTGACCGAGCGTGAGACCGTGGGCGGCGAGGACTTCCTTGATTTCGGTCAAGGACTTGCGGCCCAGGTTCGGCGTCTTGAGCAGCTCGTTTTCGGTGCGCTGGATCAAGTCGCCGATGCGTTCGATCTTCTCGGCCTTCAGGCAGTTGGCGGAACGGACCGTCAACTCGAGGTCGTCGACCGGACGCAGCAGGATCGGGTCGAGCGGTGGCGGCTGGTCGTTGTCGGCCTCTTCCTCGGCCTGCGGAGCCTCCTGGGTGATCGAGCCGAAGACGGCGAGCTGTTCCTGGAGGATGCGCACGGCTTCGCGGAGGGCTTCTTCCGGACCGATGGCGCCGTTCGTCTCGATGATCATCTCGAGCTTGTCGAGGTCGGTGCGCTGGGCCACGCGGGCGGCCTGGACCTGATAGGCAACGCGGCGGATCGGGGAGAAGGAGGCGTCCATGATGATGCGGCCGAGCGTCGACTTGGAGTAGTCGTCGCGGAAGGCGCGCACGTCGCCGGGCTGGTAGCCGCGGCCCTTTTCAACCTTGACCTGCATGTCGAGACGGCCGCCGGAGAGGTGGGCGATGACATGGTCGGGGTTGATGATCGTGACGTCGTGGGGGAGTTCGAAGTCCGCGGCGGTGACAACGCGGTCGCCTTCGGCGTGGAGCTTCAGAGCCACTTCATCGCGGCCTTCGAGCTTGAAGACGACGCCCTTGAGGTTCAGAAGGATGTCGACCACGTCCTCGAGGACGCCGTCGATCTGGGAGTATTCGTGAACGACGCCGCTGATCTGGACTTCCGTCGGAGCAAAGCCGATCATGGAGCTCATCAGGATGCGGCGGAGCGCGTTGCCGAGCGTGTGACCGTAGCCGCGTTCGAACGGTTCAAGCGTGATGACGGCGGAGTTGGGGTCCTTTTCGTTGACCGCAACGTCGACCGACGTCGGCTGTAAAAGGGCGATGTTTGCCATGTGTGTAATCCTTTGGTATTCCTATCGGCGCGTTAAGCCGACAGACGAATGTGGATTCGAGCGACTGAGATGAAAAAACATTTGTTGCGCCGCTCCAGCAACAAATGTCCATTTTAATGCATTGCCATGACGCCTTCAGCGGAAAGCGGGCATGGAAATGCAATCATGATGGGCGAAAACGCAGTCGGATCCGAAAACCCGGCTGCGTTTCGTTTCTGCCACGTCGGTCGTGCGGACCGCGCACTACACGGTCCGTACGGCCTGGAGCGATTACTTACGCGAGTAACGTTCGACGATAAGAGCTTCGTCGATTTCGTAGGCGATTTCGTCGCGAGCGGGAACGTTCTTGAACGTACCTTCGAACTTCTTGGGATCAACGCTGACCCAAGCCGGGAAGCCGTTCTGCTGGGCGAGGTCCAGAGCTTCGACGATGCGAACCTGCTTCTGGGCCTTTTCGCGCACAGCGATGACGTCGCCGGGCTTGACGTGGTAGGAAGGAATGTTCACCTTCTTGCCGTTGACGAGAATGGCGCAATGAGAAACCATCTGACGGGCCTCAGCACGCGTGGAGCCGAAGCCCATGCGGTAGACCACGTTGTCCAGACGGCACTCAAGGAGCTGGAGGAGTTTTTCACCAGTGTTGCCGGTGAGACGGTTAGCTTCCGCGAAATAACGACGGAACTGACGTTCGAGCACGCCGTAAAGACGTTTGACCTTCTGAGCTTCGCGCATCTGAGCGCCGAAGTCAGACATGCGGGCGCCGGAGATCTTACCGTGCTGGCCCGGCTTGGAGCCGACGTCCTTGACTTTGGATTCAAACGAACGACGGGCGCTCTTCAAATTAAGATCAATGCCTTCGCGACGCGAAAGCTTGAGCTTAGGACCGAGATATCGTGCCATTTAAAAATGCCTCTCTTATCCTGTAGGGATCCCTACATTCAGTCCACGTGCCTCAGTAATGCAGTGGACACGGGATTTCAACAGAAAAATTAAAAATTAAACGCGGCGGCGCTTGGAGGGGCGAACACCGTTGTGGGGGATCGGCGTGACGTCCTGGATGGAGGTCACACGGATGCCGAGCGCGTTGAGCGCACGAACGGAGGATTCGCGACCGGGACCGGGGCCCCAAATGCGCACTTCGACGTTCTTCAGACCCTGTTCAAGAGCGATCTTGCCAGCGACGTCGGCAGCCACCTGGGCGGCGAACGGCGTGGACTTGCGGGAGCCCTTGAAGCCCTGAGCACCGGCGGACGACGCAGCGATGGCGTTGCCCTGGCGGTCAGTGATCGTGATGATGGTGTTGTTGAAGGAAGCGTGCACGAAAGCGATGCCTTCGGTCACGACCTTCTTGACTTTCTTGCGAGCACGCTGCGAGGCAGCCTGCTTAGAATTATTGCCAGCCATACTTATCCTTTATTACTTCTTGAGCGTCACACCGGCCTTACGCGGGCCTTTGCGGGTGCGAGCATTAGTACGGGTACGCTGACCACGGCAGGGGAGACCCTTGCGGTGGCGCATGCCACGGTACGTCCCAAGGTCGATAAGACGCTTGATCGAGAGCTGAACCTCACGACGCAAGTCGCCTTCGACGGTGAACGCGTTGACCTGTTCACGGATCTTTTCGAGTTCTTCGTCGGAAAGGTCCTTAATCAGTTTGGAATAGTCGATGCCGCACTTGTCCAGGATTTCCTGAGCGCGCGAACGGCCGATGCCATAGATGGCGGTCAGACCGATTTCGGCATGCTGCTGCGGCGGAATATTAATACCGGCGATACGTGCCATTTTTTACCTCTTTAGCCTTGACGCTGCTTGTGACGCGGATCCGAGCAGATCACACGCACCACGCCTTTACGCTTGATGATCTTGCACTTGCGGCACATCTTTTTGACCGAAGCGTTAACCTTCATTCTCATCTCCACGTGCGAAAAACGCACGGTTAACAATGCCCTACGTGGCAGAAACGCATAAGAATACAACACGTTCCTGTTGAATGCAAGCGACAACGCCACCGTAGTGCAGTTTTGTTGTAGCCGCCTTCGTTTGAAACGAACCCGGGAAGGCCGGAGCGCTTGGCGCCCTAGGCTTCCCGATCCGTTTCCCACGCTCCCCGAAGGTTAAGTCCGGGGAGGCATTGGTTGTTGTTGAAGCCTCCGCTGGGATCAGCGGCGACCGATGTTGCGGAAACTGGATTTACGCAACAGATTTTCGTATTGGTGAGTCATCATGTAGGCCTGGACCTGGCTCATGAAGTCCATCGTCACGACCACCACGATCAGCAGCGAGGTGCCGCCGAAGTAGAAGGGGACGTTGAACTTGAGGTTCAGGAATTCAGGCACCAGGCACACGAACACGAGATAAGCCGCACCGCCAAGCGTCAAGCGTAAAAGTACGCGGTCGATATAGCGGGCGGTCTGTTCGCCGGGACGAATGCCGGGGATGAAAGCACCACCTTTCTTGAGGTTCTCGGCCGTTTCACGCGGGTTGAAGACCAACGCCGTGTAGAAGTAGGCAAAGAACACAATCAGCACTGCATAAAGCAGAGTGTAGAGGGGCTGACCGGGCGACAGCGAAGCTGCCAAGTCTCGAATCCAACGAGTCGAGTCACCCGTGGTAAACCAACCTGCTAAAGTTGCCGGGAACAAAATCAGCGACGAAGCAAAGATCGGCGGAATGACGCCGGACATGTTCATCTTGAGCGGCAGATAAGAGCTCTGGCCGCCGTAGATCTTGTTGCCGACCTGACGCTTGGCGTAGTTCACGGTGATCCGGCGCTGGCCGCGTTCGACGAAGACGACGAAGGCGGTGACTGCCAGAACAATCGCGATCACGATGATCGCAGCGAGCGGGCTGATGGCTCCGGTGGAGACCAACTGGGCCAGGCTCGTGGCACCATGCGGGAGACCCGCGACGATACCGGCGAAGATGATGATCGAGATGCCGTTCCCCAAGCCGCGTTCGGTGATCTGTTCACCGAGCCACATCAGGAACATGGTACCCGTGAGGAGCGAAATGGTCGTCGTGAAGCGGAACATCATGCCCGGATCGATGACGAGACCATGTTGCGTCTCCAACGCGACGGCGATGCCGAAACCCTGGAACAAACCAAGGAGGAGCGTACCGTAACGCGTGTACTGGGTAATCTTGCGACGTCCCGACTCGCCTTCCTTTCGGAGAGCCTCAAGGGAGGGCAGCACGTACGAGAGCATCTGCATGATGATCGATGCAGAGATGTACGGCATGATCCCCAGAGCGAAGACCGAAAAACGAGACAGAGCGCCGCCGGAAAACATGTTGAATAGCCCGAGAATGCCACCTTGCTGCTGATCGAACAGCTGCTTGAGCATGTCGGGATCGATTCCCGGAACCGGCACATGTGCACCGATTCGGTATACAACGAGCGCGAGCGCTAGGAAGATCAGGCGACCCTTGAGGTCGCCGTACTTACTGAGGCCCGACTGTTGCTTGGAGCTAGGGCTAGTCGCCACGTCGGTTTCCTCTCTGAATAAGCTTATTCGTTGTCAGCAACGGAGCCGCCGGCAGCCTCGATGGCAGCGCGGGCACCCTTGGTGACACCAAGACCGCGGACGGTGACCTTGCGGGTGAGTTCACCACAAAGGATCACACGAGCGGACTGAGCACGGCCGGAGACGACACCGGCGGCCTTGAGGGCGCCGAAGTCGACTTCGTCGAGACCGAGCTTTTCCAGATCAGAAAGACGAACCACTTCGCAGAAGCGACGGGTGAAGGACGTGAAACCACGCTTCGGCAGACGACGATAAATCGGCATCTGGCCGCCTTCAAAACCGACCTTGTGGAAGCCGCCAGCGCGGGACTTCTGGCCCTTGTGGCCGCGGCCGGCGGTCTTGCCCCAGCCACTGCCGACGCCGCGGCCGACGCGGTGAGCGGACTTCTTGGAACCCTCAGCGGGTTTAATCGTATTCAAACGCATTGATCGTACCTCTTGATCATTCGGCGCGTACGAGGTACGCAACCTTGTTGATCATGCCACGAACGGCAGGCGTATCAACGAGAACGCGGCTGTGACCGACCTTCTTGAGGCCCAGGCCACGGAGCGTCGCACGGTGAGCAGCCTTCGTGCCGATGGGGCTCTTAACCAGAGTAACCTTAACGGTGTTCTTTTCGGACATGTTCGGTTTCTCCATTAACTAAACAGCTCTTCGACGGACTTGCCGCGCTTGGCAGCGATTTCCGACGGGCTGTGAAGGTTGCAAAGAGCATTCATCGTGGCGCGAACCAAGTTGTAGGGGTTCGTGGAACCGTAGGCCTTGGCGACGACGTCGCGAATGCCGACGGCTTCGCACACGGCACGCATCGGACCGCCGGCGATGACACCGGAACCGGCCGGAGCGGGCATCATGATGACGCGGGAGGCGCCGTGACGACCTTCAACCTGGTGATGGAGCGTGCCGTCCTTGAGGGGGACACGAACCATGGAACCGCGGGCACGTTCCATAGCCTTGGAAACAGACTGGGGAACTTCGCGGGACTTGCCCGTGCCCATGCCGACGCGGCCATCGCCGTCGCCGACAACAGTAAGAGCGGCGAACGCGAGGATACGACCACCCTTAACAACCTTGGTGACGCGGTTAACCGCGATCATCTTTTCACGCAGACCGTCGCCGTGTTCGTCGACCATCTGGTTTTTACCTTGAACGTTAGCCATTTCGACCTACCTTAGAACTTGAGACCGGCTTCGCGCGCAGCGTTAGCGAGCGCGGCGACGCGGCCATGGTAACGGTAGCCGGAACGGTCAAAAGCGCAGGTTTCGATACCAGCAGCCTTTGCCTTTTCGGCGAGACGCGTGCCGACGAGCTTCGCAGCAGCGACGTTGCCGCCGCGACCGGAAACATTGGCGAGCTGAGCACGCACTTCAGGTTCGACCGTGGAGGCCGAGACCAGCGTACGACCGTTGTCGGCCGAGATGATGCTGGCGTAGATGTGCAGGTTGGTGCGATGAACCGTCAGACGATCGACCTTCTGCAACAGAATGCGAGCGCGCGTAGCGCGAGCACGGCGCAAGCGGCTTTGTTTTTTGTTGATCATTTTAATCGCCCCGATTACTTCTTCTTGGTTTCTTTGATAACCACGACTTCGTCCACATAGCGGATGCCCTTGCCCTTGTAGGGTTCGGGAGCGCGATAGGCGCGGATGACAGCGGCGGTCTGACCGACCTTCTGCTTGTCGGCACCCTTGATGACGATTTCGGTCTGGCTCGGCGTTTCGCACTTGATACCGGCGGGCATCTGGTGCACGACGGGGTGGGAGAAACCGAGCGAGAGGTTCAGCTTGTCACCCTGGGCCTGGGCGCGGAAGCCCACGCCGACGAGCTTGAGGTTCTTCTGGAAGCCCACGGAGCAGCCCTTGACCATGTCGGCGACGAGCGCACGCATCGTGCCGACGTTGGCATTGGCTTCGCGGGAGTCATCCAGGACTTCGAAGTGAAGAGCGCCATCAGCTTCCGTGATCTTCACGGAGGGCAGGATGTGCATGGACACTTCACCAACCGGACCCTTGACGGTGATGTCGGAGGCCGTCATCGTGTAGGTGACGCCCTTGGCGATCTCAACGGGAATCTTAGCAATACGACTCATTTCAAACTCCTACGGGTTAAGCGACGTAGCAAAGCACTTCACCGCCGATGTTGGCGTTGCGCGCTGCACGATCGGTCATAACACCCTTCGGGGTCGAAACGATCGCGATACCGAGACCGTTCATCACCTGGGGAATAGAACCGCTGTTCTTATAAATACGGAGGCCGGGACGGGAAACGCGTTCGATGCGTTCGATGACCGGGCGGCCGGCGTAGTACTTGAGGCTCACACGGAGAACGGGCTTGCCGGCATTGGCGTCAACCACGAAATCTTCGATGTAGCCTTCGTCCTTCAGGACCTTGGCGATAGCAACCTTCAACTTGGAGGAAGGGATGACCACTTCGGTCTTTTCGACGAGCTGACCATTACGGATGCGGGTCAGCATGTCGGCGATCGGATCACTCATACTCATTGTCGTAATCTCCTCGCTTACCAGCTAGCCTTGACCAGGCCAGGAATATCACCGCGCATGGCGGCGTCACGAATCATACCGCGGCACAGACCGAACTTGCGGAACGTGCCACGCGGACGGCCGGTGATGGCGCAGCGGTTACGCTGGCGGACCGGGCTCGCGTTACGCGGGAGAGCCTGCAGCTTGGCGCGGGCTTCCAGACGTTCTTCCATCGAGCGGGTAGCGTCGTTAATAATAGCCTTGAGGGCGGCACGCTTGGCCGCGAACTTTTGAACCGTGGCAGCACGTTTGGCTTCACGGTTAATAAGAGCGAGTTTTGCCATTTTGCGTCAACCTCAATTGCGGAACGGGAAGTGGAAACCGGCGAGAAGCGCCTTGGCTTCTTCGTCGGACTTCGCCGTCGTGGTGATGGAGATGTTCATGCCGCGCAGAGCGTCGATCTTGTCATACTCGATTTCCGGGAAGATGATCTGCTCTTTCAGGCCGACGTTGTAGTTGCCACGACCGTCGAAAGCACGGCCGGAGACACCACGGAAGTCGCGAACACGCGGGAAGGCGATCGTGATGAGACGATCGAGGAAGTCGTACATGCGTTCGCCACGCAGCGTGACCTTGCAGCCGATCGGCATGTCTTCGCGAATCTTGAAGTTCGCGATGGCCTTGCGGGTGCGCGTCACGACGGGCTTCTGGCCGGCGATCTTCGTCATGTCGCCAACAGCGGCGTCGACGAGCTTCTTGTCGTTGACAGCTTCACCAACACCCATGTTGAGGGTGATCTTGGTGATGCGGGGAACCTGCATCGTCGTCTTGTAACCGAACTTCTTCATGAGTTCGGGGACGATGACTTCGTGATACATAGTATTGAAACGAGACATCATCATCCTCACTTGGCCTGGGCACCGACGACGGCGCCGTTGCTCTTAAAGACACGAACCTTCTTGCCGTCGACTTCCTTGAAGCCGACGCGCTCGCCCTTGCCCGTTTCCGGGTTCACGAGCATGAGGTTGGACTGGTCGATGGGCATGGCCTTGTCGACGATACCGCCCTGAACGCCCAGCTGGGGGTTCGGACGAACGTGCTTCTTGACCACGTTGATGCCTTCGACGATCACGTGACGTTCGTCAACTCGGGAGAGGACGGTGCCCTTCGTACCCTTGTCGCGACCGGCAATGACGATGACCTCGTCACCCTTGCGAATACGTTGCATCGCTACTCCTTAATTAAAGAACTTCGGGAGCGAGCGACACGATCTTCATGAACTGCTCGGTACGCAATTCACGCGTGACCGGCCCGAAGATACGGGTGCCGATGGGCTCCAACTTGCTGTTTAACAAAACGGCGGCGTTGCCATCGAAGTTGATGGACGAACCGTCGGGGCGACGAACACCGTGAGCCGTGCGAACCACGACCGCGTTGTAGACTTCACCCTTCTTAACACGGCCGCGGGGGGCCGCTTCTTTGACAGTCACCTTGATGACGTCACCGATGTTGGCATAACGGCGCTTCGAGCCGCCCAACACCTTGATACACATCACTGAACGAGCACCGGTGTTATCGGCCACGTCCAGTCGGCTTTGCATCTGAATCATGGTTTGTAAAATCCCAACTTATTCCGCCTTAGCGGATAGTATTGGTCCCGTAAAAGGGAGGAAGACAACCCCTGCTCCCGTCCGGAAACCCTACTTGGACATAGGGGAGACTGAAGCGGGTGATTGCCCGAGAAAAGACATCGCCCGGAGACCACTGGGGGTACCCGGGCGATCAGACTTGCAAATATAACTGAATCCAATTATGCCTGCAAGCGAAACGGCCGAATTTTTTCGTCCGTTTCTCCGCTTTAGATGATCACGGCCTTCGAAATGATCTTCGAAACCTTCCAGGACTTGGTCTTGGAGAGGGGACGAATTTCTTCGATCACGACCTTGTCACCCTCGTGGCAGCCGATTTCGTCATGAGCGTGATACTTCTTGCTCTTGACGACGAACTTGCCGTAAAGCGGGTGCTTGACCTTGCGTTCCACGAGGACCGTCACGGTCTTTTCCATCTTGTCGCTGACGACGACGCCCTGGAGGGTACGCGTCAGGGACGCTTTTGCCTGTTCCGTCATTTGGCCGCCTTTTCAGAGAGGATCGTGCGGACGCGGGCGATATCGCGACGCGTCGTACGCAACGACGAGGTGTTAGAGAGTTCCTGAGTAGCCTTCTGCATACGGAGCTTGAATTCCGTGTTGAGGAGGTCGTTCAGTTCCTTTTTCAGCGCTTCGGTATCCTTGGCGCGGAGTTCTTTAGCATTCATGTCCGTCTCCTTACATGCCGATCTGGCGGACCACGAACGTCGTCTTCACCGGAAGCTTGGCAGCGGCGAGAGCGAAAGCTTCGCGAGCCAGTTCTTCGGAGACACCGTCCATTTCATAAAGCACGCGGCCCGGCTGGATGAGGGCGACCCAGTATTCGGGGTTGCCCTTACCGTTACCCATACGAACTTCAGCAGGCTTGCTGGAGATGGGCTTGTCCGGGAACACGCGGATCCACACACGACCGCCACGCTTGATGTGACGAGTCAGGGCACGACGAGCGGCTTCGATCTGACGAGCAGTGATGCGACCGCGCTCGATGGCCTTAAGACCAAATTCGCCGAACGAAACGTTGGCGCCGCGCTGGGCGAGGCCGTAGTTGCGGCCCTTCTGGTCCTTGCGGTATTTGCGACGATTAGGTTGCAGCATCGTTATTCTCCGTCTTTAGCGGCAGGCTTGCGGGCCTGACGGTTGTCATTACGGCGATTGCGGCGACCGGGACGGTCATCGCGACGACGACCGCGACGGTCTTCGCGCGGAGCCTCAACTTCTTCCTGACCGAAGTTGTCACCCTTGTAGACCCACACCTTGACACCGATGATACCGTAGGTGGTAAGGGCTTCGGAGAAGCCGTAATCGATGTTGGCACGGAGGGTGTGAAGAGGCACGCGGCCTTCACGATACCATTCGGTACGAGCGATATCAGCACCGTTCAAACGACCAGCGCTCATGATCTTGATGCCCTGGGCACCCATGCGCATGGCGTTCTGCATGGCGCGCTTCATGGCGCGGCGGAACATCACGCGGCGTTCGAGCTGCTGGGTGATGCCGTCAGCGATGAGCTGGGCATCGGTTTCCGGACGGCGAACTTCTTCGATGTTGACGTGAACGGGCACGCCCATCATCTTCTGAACTTCGGCCTTGAGGATTTCGATGTCAGCACCCTGACGACCGATCACGACGCCCGGACGAGCCGAGTAGATCGTGATGCGAGCATTGTTAGCAGGACGTTCGATGAGAATACGACTCACACTGGCGTTACGAAGCTTCTTCTGGAGGAAAGAGCGAACAGCCAGGTCTTCACCGAGCGTGCGAGAAAAATCACGGCCAACCGCATACCAGCGAGACGTCCAATTACGCGTCACGGGAAGGCGGAAACCGGTGGGATTAATTTTCTGACCCATGGTACACCTTTATTTAGCTTTCGCTTCGCCAACAGTAATATAGATGTGGCTGGTCTGCTTGTTGATGCGCGTGCCGCGGCCCTTGGCGCGGGCGGCGAAACGGCGCAGCGTGGCAGCCTTTTCCACGTGAATCTTGGTCACGACCAGCGTGTCAATGTCGGCACCGTTGTTGTGCTCGGCATTGGCGATGGCGCTTTCAAGAGCCTTCTTGATGATGACCGCAGCCTTCTTTTGCGTGAAGGTGAGGATGGCGAGAGCCTTGTCAACGGGCTTGCCGCGGACGAGGTCAGCAACCAAACGACCCTTCTGTGCCGAAAGGCGGACACCACGAACGATAGCAGTAGTTTCCATTATCGACCCACCTTCTTATCACCGGCGGCGTGGCCCTTGAACGTGCGCGTGAGCGCAAATTCGCCGAGCTTGTGGCCAACCATGTTTTCATTGATGTACACCGGCACATGCTGACGGCCGTTGTGAACGGCGATCGTCAGGCCAATGAATTCAGGAAGAATCATCGAGCGGCGCGACCAGGTCTTAACCGGACGCTTGTCACGGCTATTCTGGGCGGCTTCAACTTTCTTCATCAAGTGCCCGTCAACAAACGGGCCTTTCTTTAAAGAACGAGACATTCTAGGCCCCCTTATTTACGGTAACGACGAGCAACAATCATGCTGTCGGTACGCTTGCTGTTACGGGTACGGTAACCCTTGGTGAGCTGACCCCAAGGCGTGACAGGAGCACGACCGGTACCGGTCTTGCCTTCACCACCACCATGCGGATGGTCAACCGGGTTCATAGCCACGCCGCGGACGGTCGGGCGAACGCCGCGCCAACGCTTGGCGCCGGCCTTGCCGAGTTCACGGAGGCTGTTTTCTTCATTGCCGACCACACCGACGGTTGCGCGGCATTCGATGAGAACGCGGCGGACTTCACCGGAGCGGAGACGGACCTGGGCGTATTCGCCTTCACGGGCGACGAGCTGGGCGAAAGCACCAGCAGCGCGGACCATCTGAGCACCCTTGCCAGGGAGCATCTCGATGCAGTGAATCGTGGTACCCACGGGGATGTTGCGCAGCGGAAGGGTGTTGCCGACCTTGATCGGGGATTCGGCGCCGTTCATGATTTCCTGACCGACGACGAGGCCCTTCGGAGCGATGATGTAACGACGTTCACCGTCGGCGTACATCACGAGAGCGATGTGAGCGGAGCGGTTCGGGTCGTATTCGATACGTTCGACGCGGGCGGGGATGCCGTCCTTGTCACGCTTAAAGTCGATGATACGATAAGCGCGCTTGTGACCACCGCCCTTGTGACGGCAGGTGATGTGACCGTTGTTGTTACGGCCGGAACCGCGGTTCTTCTTTTCGATCAACGCGGCCCAGGGCTTGCCCTTGTGGAGAGCCTTGTTGACAACCTTAACCGCATGACGGCGACCGGCGGACGTCGGCTTGAGTTTGACGAGAGCCATTACTTCACCTCTTGCGCGAAGTTGATTTCAGAACCCTGGGCGAGCGTCACGTAGGCCTTGCGCAGATCGTTGCGCTTGCCCATGAAGCGGCCATAGCGCTTCTGCTTGCCCTTCTGGTTCAGAATTTGAACAGACTTGACCTGCGTTTTGAAAAGCAGTTCAACAGCAGCCTTGACTTCGATCTTCGTGGCGTCGGGAACGACGGCGAAGACGACCTGGTTCTGCTTTTCAGCGACCATCGTGCTCTTTTCGGAGATCACGGGTGCGACGAGCACCTTCAAAAGACGTTCCTGGTTCATGCCAGCATCTCCTCAATCTCAGCAACAGCGGCCTTCGTGCAGACAACCTTATCAAAGTAGAGGAGGCACAAAGGATTGGCTTCGCGAACCGTGACGACCATGACGTCCTTGAGGTTGCGGGAAGCGAGATCCACGTTGGTGTTGTTTTCGAGTTCGCCTTCCGTAATCACGAAGAGGACCTTGCCTTCGAGACCCATGGCCTTGACCTGGGCGGCGAAAGCCTTCGTCTTCGGGGTTTCGGCAGTCAGAGTGTCGATGGCGAGGAGACGATCGTCAGCGGCGAGCTTCGAGTAGATCGAGGCCATGCCGGCGCGGTACATCTTCTTGTTGACCTTCTGGCTGAAGTTTTCGTACTGGCTGTTCGGGAAAGCGAGACCGCCTCCACGCCAGACGGGCGAGGACGTCATACCGGAACGAGCGCGGCCCGTACCCTTCTGACGCCAGGGCTTCTTGGTGGAGTGGTGAACCTCAGCTCGGGTGAGCTGGGCACGCGTACCAAGACGTGCGTTGGCCTGGAAAGCGACCACGATCTGGTGCACCAAGGCTTCGTTGTATTCACGACCAAACACGGCGTCATTGGCAGCGAGCTTCTGACCCTGTTCGTTCAAGACATTAAGTTCCATTGTTTCGCTCCTTACGCCTTGATAGCCGGACGAACGATGACTTCACCGTTCTTGGAGCCGGGGACGGCGCCGCGAACCATGAGAAGCTGACGTTCGTTGTCAACACGGGCGATGACGAGGTTCTGCGTCGTGCGCTGAACGTCGCCGAGGTGGCCGGCCATGCGCTTACCAGGGAAGACTCGACCCGGATCCTGGCGGTTACCGATGGAACCCGGAGCGCGCGTGGTCACGGAGTTACCGTGGGTGGCGCGGTTGGACGAGAAGTGGTGACGCTTGATAGCACCAGCGAAACCCTTACCGATGGTCGTGCCGGTCACGTCGACCTTCTGGCCTTCCGTGAACATGTCGGCGGTCAAGGCCATGCCGAGCTTGAATTCGGCGACCTTGTCGGCATCGATGTGGAACTCTTTGAGCATGCTGCCAGCTTCGACGCCAGCTTTGGCGTAATGACCGGCAAGGGGCTTGCTCACGCGCGAGGGCTTCTTGGAGCCGAACGCGACTTGAATGGCATTGTAACCGTCGGTTTCTTCCGTCTTCACTTGCGTGACACGGTTGTCGGACACGTCGATCACCGTCACGGGGATGGAGACACCATCGTCCGTGAAGATGCGCGTCATGCCGATCTTACGACCGACTAAGCCGAGCTTATCACTCATTATTTTCTCCACCCTGGCTACGATTGGCCAGGACTGTTTAACAAAAATCTACGAAAAATCACCCACTTAGGGCGTTCTGTTTCATAGACAGAAACGGCGATTGTAACCGTGTTTTCGAACGTCTGCAACCCACGAGGGTCGTTTTTTTCAAAAACACGGCATCGCCGAACTGTTCGGGACGGTTCTTACTGAACCTTGATCTTGACGTCGACGCCGGCGGGGAGGTCGAGCTTCATGAGAGCGTCAACCGTCTTGTCGGTGGGATCGACGATGTCCATCAGGCGCTGATGGGTGCGGATCTCGAGCTGATCGCGGGACGTCTTGTTGACGTGCGGCGAACGCAGGATGTCGAAACGGGAAATGCGGGTGGGAAGCGGAACGGGACCGCGGACGACGGCGCCGGTACGCTTGGCGGTTTCGACGATTTCCATGGCGGACTGGTCGATCAACTTGTAGTCATACGCCTTGAGGCGGATGCGGATGCGCTGGGACTGCATTTTTATTTCCTAATAAAAAGAGCTTTACAAAAGAACAAAGTTCAGGTGAACCCGAAGATTCAATAGAACTAGGGAGCGGATTATACAACCCACTCCCTAGCACAATCAACTCAAATCAGCGAATATTTTCGTGATTATTCAATGATCTGGGCGACGACGCCGGCGCCGACGGTGTGACCACCTTCGCGGATGGCGAAGCGGAGGCCCTGTTCCATGGCGATCGGGCAGATGAGCTTGACGGTCATCTGGATGTTGTCGCCAGGCATGACCATTTCAACGCCTTCCGGCAGTTCGATCGTACCCGTCACGTCGGTCGTGCGGAAGTAGAACTGCGGACGGTAGCCCTTGAAGAACGGGGTGTGGCGGCCGCCTTCTTCCTTCGTCAGGACGTAGACTTCGCCCTTGAAGTGGGTGTGCGGGGTGATGGAACCCGGCTTGGCGAGAACCTGGCCGCGTTCGACGTCTTCACGCTTCGTGCCGCGGAGGAGGATGCCGACGTTGTCACCGGCTTCGCCCTGGTCGAGCAGCTTGCGGAACATTTCGACGCCCGTGCAGGTCGTCTTGGAGGTGGGCTTGATACCGACGATTTCGATTTCGTCGCCGACCTTGATGACGCCGCGTTCGACACGACCCGTCACGACCGTACCACGACCGGAGATCGAGAACACGTCTTCGATCGGCATGAGGAAGGGCTGGTCAACAGCACGTTCCGGGGTCGGGATGTAGGCGTCGAGCGTTTCGCCGAGCTTGAGGATGGCGGGTTCGCCGATTTCGGACTGGTCGCCTTCGAGGGCGAGCTTGGCCGAGCCCTTGATGATGGGCAGGTCGTCGCCGGGGAAGTCGTAGTTCGAAAGGAGTTCGCGGACTTCCATTTCGACGAGCTCGAGGAGCTCTTCGTCGTCGACCATGTCGCACTTGTTCAGGAAGACGATGATGTAGGGAACACCAACCTGGCGGGCCAGGAGGATGTGTTCACGCGTCTGGGGCATGGGGCCGTCAGCAGCGGA
>CAJMRV010000019.1 GCA_905215795.1 uncultured bacterium
TGCGCGAACGCATGCCCGAGTGGCGCGAGGCGCATCCCGGCGTCGAAGAGATGACCGTGGCCGTCATGGGCTGCGTCGTCAACGGCCCGGGCGAGAGCCGCCAGGCCGACATCGGCATCAGCCTCCCGGGGAGCGGCGAGAACGTCGTCGCCCCGGTCTATGTCAGGGGCGAGAAGGTCGCCAGCCTCAAGGGCGACGACATCGGCCCGCGCTTTCAAGCTATGATTGAGGAATTCGTGCGGAACACGTATGTCCGCGGCCCCCAGGGCGACAAGTAAGGAACACCGGGCACCGGCCGCGCCGGCGCCCATTGCACCATCGGAACATTGCACATCATGAAGAAAGAAAAATTCACCGGCGTCAAGGGCATGAACGACATGCTCCCGGAGGACGCCAGCGTCTGGCAGCACCTCCAGAAGACCGCCCAGGGCGTCCTTGAACGCTACGGCTACCAGGAGATCCGCACGCCGATCCTCGAGGACACCCGCGTCTTCACGCGCGGCGTCGGCGAAGTCACCGACATCGTCGAAAAGGAGATGTACTCCTTCGAGGACTCCATGAACGGGGACAAGCTCACGCTGCGCCCCGAGGGCACCTCCGCCGTCGTGCGCTGCGTCAACGAGCACAACATGCTCTACGGCAAGCAGCAGCGCCTCTGGTACTGCGGCCCCATGTTCCGTCATGAACGTCCCCAGCGCGGCCGCTACCGCCAGTTCCATCAGTTCGGCGCCGAAGCGCTCGGCATCCCCGATCCGGAAGTCGACGCCGAGATGCTCATCATGCTCAACCGCCTCTGGAAGGAGCTGCGCATCGGCCACGTCCGCCTCGAACTCAACACGCTCGGCAACCTCGAGGAGCGCCGCGCCCACCGCGAGGCCCTGATCGCCTACTTCGAGGAGCACAAGGACGTGCTCGACGAGGACGCCAACCGCCGCCTCTACTCGAACCCGCTGCGCATCCTCGACACGAAGAACCCCGACATGCAGGAGCTCGTCGAGAACGCCCCGCGCCTGCTCGACTTCCTCGGTGAGGAAAGCCGCGCCTTCCTCGCCCGCGTCGAGGAGCTCATCAGCGCCGCCGGCATCGACTACACGATCAACCCGCGTCTCGTCCGCGGCCTTGACTACTACAACCACACCGTCTTCGAGTGGATCACGGACAAGCTCGGCGCCCAGGGCACCATCTGCGGCGGCGGTCGCTACGACCCGCTGATCGAGATGCTCGGCGGCCGCGCCTCCGCCGGCGTGGGCTTCGCCCTCGGCATGGAACGCGTGATCGAACTCATGCGCGAATGCGGCAGCGTGCCCGTCGTCGCCCCGACCGACGTCTACATGCTCCACCACGGGGGCGAGACCGAAGTGCGCGCCATGAAGATCGCCGAAGCGCTCCGTGACCAGGGCGTTCGCGTCGTCATGACCGCCGGCTCCCAGAGCATCAAGTCCCAGATGAAGAAGGCCGACGCCTCGGGCGCCCGCTTCGCCGTCTTCGCCACCGCCGACGAACTCGCCGGCGGCAACGTGGGCGTCAAGGCCCTGCGTGAAGGCGAGACCCAATTCACCGAACAAACCCTCGTCGCCATCGATTCGATCGTCGAAACGATGACGAAGAGCCTTGCTGTTTAAGACCGGAACAAAAGACTGAAGGAGTCCGAAGAATGGCTTACGACTTAGAAGAACAAGAGAGCATCGACCAAATGAAGGCCTGGTGGGAGAAATGGGGCACCCCCATCACCACCGTCGTCTGCGTGGCCTGTCTGGCCTTCTCCGGGTGGAACGCCTGGCAGTGGTGGCAGCGCAAGCAGGCCAACGAAGCCCACGTCGTCTATGCCAACCTCATGACGGCCGCCGTCAAGGGCGACCTCAAGAACGTCGGTTCGCTCTCCGAGGGCCTGATCAAGGATTACCCCTCGACCGTCTTCGCGCCTCTGGGCGCCCTCCTGAGCGCTCAGGCCGACTACGCCGCCTCTGACGCCGCCGCGGCCGAGAAGCGCCTCGAATGGGTCGCCACGCAGGACAAGTACCCCGAGTACCAGACGCTCGCCCGCTACCGTCTCGCCGGCATCCAGCTCGACAAGAAGGACTATGACGCCGCGATCGCCACGCTCGAGGCCGCCAAGCCCAATTCGACCGAACGCCAGCTCGTCGACTCTCGCCTCGGCGACGTCTACGCCGCCAAGGGCGACCTGAAGAAGGCCCGCGAATACTGGAAGAAGACGGCCGACGACGCCAAGACGACCTCGGCCATGAAGCAGTACGCGCTGCTGCGCCTCTCCACGACGCGCGCCGAGTAAGTCCGGGCCGCGGGCGCCTGAAGGGGCGGGGGATTTCCCTTCCCACCGTCGAGCGCCCGCTCCTGTTCGGGTACACTCCAAGGAAAGCGCCCGGGACGCCTCCCGGGCCGACTCCCAGAACCATCCAGGACCAAATATGTTTAAGAAGACCTTTTTGAACGGTGCGGTTCTCGCGCTGATGTCCATGACGCTGGCCGGCTGCGGCCTGTTCAGCGGGTCCACGGCCCACGAGCCCGTCGACCTCGTCAACATCCAGCCCACCGAGAAGATCAACGCCGTCTGGAGCGCCTCCGTCGGCGAATCCGTCAACGGCATGCTCACCCCGGTCGTCGTCGACAACGCCGTCTACGCCGCCGGCGGGAAGACCCTGCGCCGTCTCGACCCGGCCAACGGCCGCACCGTCTGGAGCGTCGACCTCGGCCACGACGTGGCCGCCGGCGTCGGTTCCGACGGCCTCACGCAGTGCGTCGTCACGGTCGACGGCATGCTCCACGCCTACAACGCCGAAGGCAAGGCCATGTGGACCGCCGCGCTCTCGACCGACGCCCAGATCCCGCCGCTCGTCGGCAACGGACTGGTCGTCGTGATGACGAGCGACTCGCGCATCGTCGCCTACGACGAAGCCACGGGCACGCCCCGCTGGCACTACCTCGGCCAGGTCCCGCCGCTCACCGTGCGCGTCTTCAAGGCGCTCAGCTGGTCGCCCGCGGGCATCCTCGTCGGCCAGGCCAACGGCCGTCTGCTCGCCCTCGATCCCGAAGGCAAGCCCGTCTTCGACCTCACGGTCGCCAACGCCTCCGGCATCACCGAGGTGGAACGCCTCGTCGACGTCGTCGGCCGTCCGCTCGTGAGCCCCAACGTCATCTGCGCGGCCGCCTTCCAGGGCGAGGCCGTGTGCATGCACGCCCAGAACGGCGCGCTCCTCTGGGTCGACAAGGTCGACGCGGTTACGGGCCCCGTCTCCGACGGCAACCTGATCTACGTCGTCGACAGCCGCGGCACGGTCCACGCCTACAACGGCGTGAACGGCCACAAGGTCTGGGAGAACGGCGAACTCACGTACCGCCAGGTCTCCACGCCGGTCCCCTTCGGTGACAACGGCGTCGCCGTGGGCGACTACGAGGGCGTCATCTCCGTGATGGACCGCGACACCGGCCGCTTCATCGCCAGGACGAAGCTCTCGGGCGCCGTCAACACCCCCGCCGTCCCGATGGGCCACGGCGCCGTCTTCCAGACGGTCAAGGGCGACGTGACGTTCCTCACGCCCCAGAAGCTCTGAGCTCTCTGAACTCCGATCGACACAGGACCCTGAGGCCCCAGGCCCCGGGGTTTCTTGTTTCCGGACTCCCGCACGGCTCCCGGTCGTGGCTTCCCACACGTTTTCTTGGGGTTTTTATGGGGGTCGGGGATCGAGACAATGTATAATCGCCCCCAAAGAACCAGGACGCGAACCGCGGGGCACCGCAAGGGAGGCCCCTCCTCATGGCGGACGCGTGGAGACGGACCCGTGGCGCCACGGGGCGCCGTCCGGCCGGGCCGCAAGGGCGCCGGCGGCGCTGGTTCTCATTGATTCATCCGGGGGACGCCCGGGACGCCGTGAAGTGGTGGTCCCGACCGGCGAGGAGACACCCCCGTGGACGGCCGGAGCCGTCCGCCCCGCTGCGGCGGTCCAGAGACGCCGGCCGCAGGACAAACAAAGAGACATATTCACATGCTTCCAGTCATTTCCCTGGTGGGACGCCCCAACGTGGGCAAGTCCACCCTGTTCAACCGCCTCACGCGCAGCCGCGACGCCATCGTCGCCGACTACGCCGGCCTCACGCGCGACCGCCAGTACGGCCAGGGACGCGTCGGCCCGATGCCCTACCTCGTGGTGGACACGGGCGGTTTCGAACCCGTTCGCAGCGAAGGCATCGTCAAGGCGATGGCCGGCCAGGCCGAACTCGCCATCGAGGAGGCCGACGTCGTCGTCTTCGTGTGTGACGCCCGCGTGGGCCTCACGCCGCACGACATGCGCATCGCCAACTACCTGCGCACGATCGACCGCAAGATCCTGCTCGTCGTGAACAAGGCCGAGGGCCTCACCGAGGTCGCCGCCGCCGAGTTCTACGAACTGGGTCTCGGCGAGCCGTACCTCATCTCCGCCGCACACGGCCAGGGCGTGCGCGCCGTCGTCGAGCTCGCGCTCGAACCCTACCTCGAAGCCTGGAAGGCCGAGGAGGAGGCACGCGCCAGCGCCGCCGAGGAGGAGGATTCCGACGAGCCCAAGCGCCTCAAGGTCACGCTCGCCGGCCGTCCGAACGCCGGCAAGTCCACGCTCATCAACGCCCTGATCGGTGAAGAGCGTCTGATCGCCTACGACATGCCGGGCACGACGCGCGACGCCATCAAGGTCGACTTCGAATACAACGGCCGTCCCTACGAGCTCGTCGACACGGCGGGTCTCCGCAAGAAGGGCAAGGTCTTCGAGGCGATCGAGAAGTTCAGCGTGGTCAAGACGCTCCAGGCCATCGAATCCGCCAACGTCGTGATCCTCGTGATCGACGCCAAGAGCGGCATCGCCGACCATGACGCCCACATCGCGGGCTACGTGCTCGACTCGGGCCGCGCCCTCGTGGTGGCCGTCAACAAGTGGGACCTCCTCGACAGCTACGAACGGCAGATGTTCGACCTCGACATGGAGAGGAAGCTCCACTTCCTGCGCTGGGCCCGCACGATCCACATCTCGGCCCTGAAGAGGAACGGGCTGAACCACCTCATGCGCGCCGTCGACGAAGCCCATGCCGCGGCCTACCGCAAGATCCCGACGAGCAAGCTCACCCGCGCGCTCCTCGAGGCGGTCTCCCGCCAGCAGCCCCCGCGCGCCCGCGGCGGCCGTCCGAAGCTGCGCTTCGCGCACCAGGGCGGATCGAACCCGCCCGTCGTGGTCATCCACGGCAACGCGCTCGAGGACGTCGGCCAGAGCTACAAGCGTTATCTCGAGAGCTTCTTCCGCGAGAAGTTCGACCTCGCCGGCACGCCGCTGAGGATCGAACTGAGGACGAAGGACAACCCCTACGTCGACAAGGACAAGTGATTCCCTTCGGGTTTCCGATGAAACCAACGTGGAATCAGGGATAAACCCTAACGGGCGCTCCTTTTCCGGAGCGCCCGTTTTTTGAGAAAAGGACGCGCTCGGTGTTAAGATATATCGGACGGCGCGCCCGCCAGAGGGCGGCCATCGGTATTGGTCCGGATGTTGGGTGAGTCCTGATGAACCAATACGACGCCTTTAGACAAACCAACAATGGTCGGCTTCCCCGCCCAATTCAGGGAACCGCCGGAGAACAATAAAATGACAGCAAAAGGTCAGATGCTTCAGGACCCCTTCTTGAACATCCTCCGAAAGGAACACATCCCCGTTTCCATCTACCTCGTCAACGGCATCAAGCTCCAGGGCCAGATCGAGAGCTTCGACCAGTACGTGGTCCTTCTGAGGAACACCGTCACGCAGATGGTCTACAAGCACGCCATCAGCACCGTCGTCCCGACGCGCGCCGTGAACATGCCGCAGGACTCCGGGGAGAACTAAGATCGCGATCTTCCAGATTGATTCGACACGCGAGGTGGACACCTCGCGTGCCTTTCTCGTCTGCGTCACATTGGGACGCACGTACTACTCGGACAGCGCCGAGGAGCTCTCGCTCCTGGTGAAGTCCGACGGACTCGATCCCGTCGGCCTCATGGAGGCCAAGCGTGACAAGCCCGACCCCGCCTTCTTCCTCGGATCGGGCAAGGTCGACGAGCTCGGCGAACTCGCCAAGGAGCTCGACTGCAGCGTCGTCGTCTTCGACGTGGCGCTCTCGGCCGCACAGCAGCGAAACATCGAACGCGCCATCGGCCTGCCGGTGCTCGACCGCACCCAGCTCATCCTCGACATCTTCCGCGCGCGCGCGAAGAGCCGCGAGGGCAGGCTGCAGGTCGAGCTCGCCCAGCTCGAACACCTCTCCACGCGCCTCGTGCGCGGGTGGACCCACCTTGAACGCCAGAGGGGCGGCCTCAGCAAGACGGGCGGCCCGGGCGAGAAGCAGATCGAACTCGACCGCCGCATGATCGGCGTGAGGATGAAGCAGCTGCGCGACCAGCTCAAGAAGCTCGACCGCCAGAGGCGCACCCAGCGCCGCTCCCGCACCCGCGGGGACGTGATGACGGTCTCGCTCGTCGGCTACACCAACGCCGGCAAGTCCACGCTCTTCAACCGCCTGACGCGTGCCGAGGCCTACGCCGCCGACCAGCTCTTCGCGACGCTCGACACGACGTCCCGCCGCTGCTGGATCAACGACGACGTGAGCATCGTGGCGAGCGACACCGTGGGCTTCATCCGCGGTCTCCCCCACAAGCTCGTGGAGGCCTTCAAGTCCACGCTCGACGAGACGGTCCACGCCGACCTGCTCCTGCACGTCGTCGACGCCTCGAGTCCCGTCCGTGAGGACCAGATCCGCGAGGTCGACGCCGTCCTCGAGGAGATCCACGCCGACGAGGCCCCGCAGATCCTCGTCTACAACAAGATCGACCGCGCCGGCTTCGAGCCCGAGATCATCCGTAATCCCGAGGGCCGCATCAAGGCCGTGTTCGTCTCCGCGCTGACGGGCGAGGGCATCGAGGAGCTCCGCTCCGCGATCGCCGAGTTCGCCGGCCAGTGGGCGGAGGCCACCGCCCCGGTGCCCCGCGAGCTCGAGGACTGGGAGCGCCCCGCCGAACCCGTCGAACCCGACGAGGACGAGCTCCTTCGCCGGGCCCTCGAGGAGGACGACATCTCGAACTTCATCGAGCGCCGCCGACGCTGACGAGTCTGAAAGAGGACACGATCCGGAGGAGCCGGGACCGCCATGGGCGGCCCACGACCTCCGGATTTTTGCATCCTGAAAAGTTTTTTAACGCATTTGTCCGCATGAAACGCTCCGCAAACGCCTTGAAACAACGGCGGGGCCCTTTCGGGGCGGTCAAAGTTGATACACTTTCAACATCGGGCGCCGTCGGCCCGGTCCCCTGCCCGGGGATGATGCCGACGGGGCGCCCGCGCCGCCCGTGTGCGGCGCACTTGTTCAAATACACAACGACCGGCGGCGAGTCCGCCGGACGCCAGGAGACCAACAGACATGGCCTTGAATGATCCCCAATGGGGTCGACGCCCCGAGGACGACGACAGGAAGGACGCCGGCGAACGCCGCGACGAACGTCCGGCCGGCGCCTCCGAGGACGACCGCAACCCGCGCCGCGACGACAGGAACCGTCCCGAGGACGGGCGCGACCGACGCGAACCGAACCGCGCCGACGGGCGTGATTCCGACGATCTGAACGCCGACATCGATGAACTCTGGAACCGTCTCGCCGACATGTTCGGCGGGCGCGGGGACAAGTCCCGCCCGACCAACAGGAAGCCGGGCGGCAAGCTCCTCTCGCGCGACGACTTCAGCCAGGGCACCGGCCGCGGCGTCGAACGCGACGACCGCACCGCCGGCGACAGGGACCGCGCGGGCCGCGATGAAGAGAACGGACCCTCGCCCGTCTTCGGACGCCGCGACGACGAGGAGGGCGCCAAGAACCCCTTCGTCTTCGAAATCCCCCGCCGCAGGAGTCCCAAGGCGGACGGCGGCGGACGCGGCAACGGCGGCGACGGCGGCGGATTCCTCGACCGCGTGCTCCGCGGCGGCGCCGCCACGCTCGTCTTCGGCGCACTCATGCTCTGGGGCGCCACGGGCTTCTACATCGTGCCCGAAGGCCAGGTCGGCGTCGTGACGACGTTCGGCAAGTACACGGCCACCACGGCCCCGGGCTTCCGCTGGCACATCCCCGTTCCGATCGAGAGCGTGCAGCTCGTCGACGTGAGCTCCGTGCGCACGATCGACATCGGCGGTCCGGGCCGCCTGCGTGAATCGCTCATGCTCACCGACGACGAGAACATCGTCGACATGAGCTTCTCCGTGCAGTACCGCATCCAGCCGGGCGGCGCGAGGGACTACGTCTTCAACCTGAGGAGCCCCGACGAGACCGTCAAGCAGGTCGCCGAATCGGCGATGCGCGAGGTCGTGGGCCGCCGCACCATGGACTCGGTGCTCTTCGAGAGCAAGGCCGAGATCGCCAACGCCGTGCGCACCTCCATGCAGCAGATGCTCAACCGCTACAAGTCGGGCATCGAGGTGATGAGCGTGGCGATTCAGAACGCCCAGCCGCCCGAGCCCGTCCAGGCCGCGTTCAACGACGCGGTGAAGGCCGGTCAGGACCGTGAGCGCTCGATCAACCTCGGCGAGGCCTACAAGAACGCCATCCTGCCGAAGGCGCGGGGCACCGCGAGCCGTGTCAACGAGGAGGCTCTGGGCTATGCCGCCCGCGTGGTCGCCTCCGCCACCGGTGATGCGGACCGCTTCCGTTCGCTCTACGAACAGTACCGCCTCGCCCCCGAGGTGACGCGCGACCGCATGTACGTCGACGCCGTCAAGGACGTCCTCAAGAAGGTCACGAAGGTCTACGTCGACCAGAAGAACGGGTCGAACCTGCTCTACCTGCCGTTCGACAAGCTCGTCGGCGACGTGAAGAAGGCCGCCGAGAAGAGCGCGGCGGACGAGTTCAACATCGACCCGGCCGACCTGCGCGAACCCGCGCCGTCCGCGTCGGGCGCCTCGCCGTCCCTCTCCCAGAACCCCTTCGGGCGCAGCAGCCTGAACCGTAACCGCTGAGGAAAACGACAATGAAAAGAATCAGCTCTTTGGTGATCTTCCTCCTGGTCGCTCTCGGCCTGGTGAAGACCTGCATCTACACGGTCAACGAGCGTGAGTACGCGCTCGTGTTCGCCCTGGGCGAACTCAAGACCGTCGAGAACGCGCCGGGCATCCACTTCAAGCTTCCGCCGCCGCTCCAGAACGTCGTCTACCTCGACAAGCGCGTGCTGAACCTCGACCTCTCCGCTGCGGACCTCGTCCAGACCAGTGAGAAGAAGAACCTCCTGATCGACACGTTCGTCAAGTGGCGCATCGACGATCCGCGCCTGTACTGGGTGAGTTTCCAGGGCAGCGAGCCCGCGGCCGAGAACCGCCTCTCGCAGCTCCTCAGGGACGTCCTCAACGTGGTCGTCAACAAGCGCACCGTCAACCAGATCACGAGCTCGCAGCGTGAGCGCGCGATGATCGAGATCCGTGAGATGCTCCAGGAACGCGTCAAGGACGTCGGCATCGGCATCGTCGACGTGCGCATGAAGCGCGTGGACTTCACGCCCGAGATCAGCGAGTCGGTGTTCCGCCGCATGGAGGCCGAGCGCAAGCGCGTGGCCAGCGAGGAACGAAGCAAGGGCAACGCCCAGGCCGAACGCATCCGTGCTGAAGCCGACCGCGAGAGCGAGGTGATCCTCGCCGAGGCGTACCGCGACGCCCAGAAGATCAAGGGTGAGGGCGACGCCAAGGCGGCCGCCATCTACGCGAAGGCCTACAACCTCGATCCGGGCTTCGCCCGCTTCGTGAGGAGCATCCAGGCCTACCGCGAGAGCTTCGCCGACAAGAGCGACGTCATGGTCCTCGATCCGTCGACGACGTTCTTCAAGTACTTCCAGGACGACAAGGTCCCGCCGGCCGCCAAGTAAGGCCGCGGGCACGATCCCGGACGGGGGCGCACGGCAGGGCCGCGCGCCCCCACGTTGATTCATGAGTGACAGAGTTCAAGAAAAGGAGTAGGACTGATGGAAGGTTCCGACGTGGTTTTCCTCGCCCTGGGGTGGTATCTGATCATCGAGGGCTTCGGCCCGATGGTCGTTCCGCAACGCTGGCGGGAGTCGGTGAGCCGCCTCTCGAAGCTCCCCGACGGCGCCCTGCGCCTCTTCGGCATGGTGTTCGTCGTACTGGGATTAATACTCGTCTGGAGCATTTAACCCCCTCGGGAGCACTCTGCTCCACGGACTTCTGTTAAACTTAATGGTCGTAGTGCTTACGGGCATGCCCATCGTCGTGACGAAAAGGCGTCTTATCGGACGCGACGTCGTGCGAGGGAGAACCCTGAGGCATTTTCCACACTTCTTCAATTTTCAAGTCGTTTTTCAATGAGCTGGTCGTCATCAGATCAAACTGATGCACACGGCCCGCGTACCGCGCCCGCGGACGCGGAGCTGCTAGGCGCCGTCCTGGACGCTCTGACCCGGCGTGGTTACGAGTGGTCCGACGCACCCGCACCGAGCTTGACCGACAAGCCCGGGGACGTTCTGGAACCTACTGAAACGGAAGACGACTCCTCCAAACGCGTGCGCCGCACCGTCCATCTGGACGTCGTCGGCCCGCAATCGCCTTTTTATCCCCAGCTCAAGCGTGATTCTCATGCCCTGACGATCTCCGTCGAGGGCGGCCGTCTCGTCGACGCCGAAGTCGAGCTCCTCGACCTGGCGCGGGCGCTCCTTGTGTTCGCCCCCGACGACGAGCCCGTGCTCGAGGCCACCGACGTGCGCGTGATCCGCTCCCTCGTGGACACCTCAGGTCTGGATGCCCAGGGCCGCGACTGGCTGATGGTCGTGCTGCGCGAACGCGACAAGGTGGCCCTCGCCTCCGTGCTCGGAGCCGCCGACGGCGCCGTCTCCCGCGCGCTCTGTGCGATCCTCGAGAATCCCAACGATCCGAAGCTCCTCCGGGGGCTCGCGCAGATCCCCGTCGCCTCGCCCGAATTCAAGGCGGGCGTGGCGCATCTGGGCGAACTCGAGGAGAGGCTCGGAGGCGCCGTGAGGCTCAACCTCGCGGACCTCTATGGAATGCGCACCCTGACGGGGCTCTCCTTCGCGGCCCGCTGCCGCGACGGGCGGATCCTCCTTCGGGGCGGCACCTTCCTCGAGGAGGGAGTTGAAAAAGTGTCTCTGACGTATTTCTTGTCCGGAGCCCCGACGCTCCAGGACGCCTGATTTTTTTTCATGCCGGCGGACGTCCCCCGACGTCCGTCCGGAAGCCATGGATGGATCCGGCCCCGACATCGAGGGCCTCATCCACCATTTACAGACAAAGGGAAATCCAAATGGCCAAGAATGTGGTTGTGGTCGGCGCCCAGTGGGGTGACGAAGGCAAGGGTAAGATCGTTGACTGGCTCACCGAGCAGGTCACGGGCGTGGTCCGCTTCAACGGCGGTCACAACGCGGGTCACACCCTCGTTATCAACGGCAAGAAGACTATTCTCCGCCTCATTCCGTCCGGGATCATGCATCCCACCTCGACGTGCTACCTCGGCAACGGCGTCGTGTTCAGCCCCGAAGCGTTCTTCCGCGAAGTCGACGAACTCATCGCCTGCGGCGTGCCCGACGTCGAGAAGCGCCTGCGCGTCTCCGGCAACGCCTCGCTGATCATGCCCTACCACGTCGCCCTCGACCATGCCCGTGAAGCCGCCGCCGGCGACAACAAGATCGGCACGACGGGCCGCGGCATCGGCCCGGCCTACGAAGACAAGGTCGCCCGCCGCACCGTGCGCGTCGCCGACCTCTTCGACCCGGCCCGCTTCGCCAAGCGCGTCCGCGAAGTGCTCGAATACCACAACTTCGTCCTCAAGAACTACCTCAAGGCCGAACCGCTCGATCCGGAAAAGGTCATCAACGACGCCCTCGGCTTCGCCGAACGTCTCCGTCCGATGGTCTGCGACGTCTCCGAGACGATCAACCACCTCATGGACAAGGGCGAGCAGTTCCTCTTCGAAGGCGCCCAGGGCTCCATGCTTGACATCGACCACGGCACGTACCCGTACGTGACGAGCTCGAACACCGTCGCGGGTTCCGCCTGCGCCGGCGCCGGCGTCGGTCCGCACCGCCTCAACTACGTGCTCGGCATCACCAAGGCCTACTGCACCCGCGTCGGCGAAGGTCCCTTCCCGACCGAACTGCACTGCGCCATGGGTGACCACCTGCGCGAAAAGGGCAACGAATTCGGCGCCGTAACGGGTCGTCCGCGCCGCTGCGGCTGGTTCGATGGTCCCGCCCTTCGCCGCGCCGTTGAAATCAACGGCCTCACGGGTCTGGCGATCATGAAGCTCGACGTGCTCGACGGCATGGAAACCGTCAAGCTCGGCGTGGGCTACAAGTACAAGGGCGAGGTCGTCACCTCGATGCCCTCCGGCGCCGCCGCCCTCAACGAGTGCGAACCCGTCTACGAGGAATTCCCCGGCTGGACCCAGTCCACGTTCGGCGTGACCAAGTGGGAGGACCTCCCTGAATCGGCCCGCAGCTACCTCAAGCGCCTCTCCGAAGTCGCCGGCTGCCCGATCGCCCTCGTCTCGACTGGTCCGGACCGCGATCAGACGATCCTCTACACGAACCCGTTCGCCGACTAATAGCCGCTATCGGGTGAGAAGGCGGGATCCCGCTTTCCTCCGTGCCCCGCAGGGGTTCCGGAGGACGGGGTCCCCTTACTTTTTAAAGCATCCCCCCGTCCGGCGAGACAAACCCCGCTGATTGCGTTAAAATCGCGGATTCGGTCGAGGCCGGAAATCGGAGGCCCCCAACGGGGTTGTTCTTTTTTTTTATCCAGATTCATCGAACAATGTCGACTATCGCCTACAACTGGGACGAATACATCGCCCTCAACGAAAAGCTCGTCGCTAACGTCGCCAAGAGCGGCTGGCAGTTTGACACCCTTCTGTGCCTGAGCCGCGGCGGCATGCGCCCCGGCGACTTCTTCAGCCGCGTCTACGACAAGCCCCTCGCGATCCTCGCCACGAGCTCGTACCGCGAAGCCAAGGGCACCGTCCAGGCCGAACTCAACATCGCCAAGTACATCACCGGCTGTGAAGAGCTCACGGGCCGCGTCCTCCTGGTCGACGACATGGTCGACTCCGGCGTGACGATCCGCGACGTGATCAAGCACCTCAAGGCCGCCCACCCGAAGATCACCGAGATCCGCGTGGCCGTGCTCTGGTGGAAGGGTCACTCCGTGATCAAGCCCGACTGGTACGTCGAGTACTTCGAGGACTGCCCCTGGATCAGCCAGCCGTTCGAAACGTACGACGGCCTCGGCACCGACGGCATCATCGAACGCGTTGAAAAGCGCGAGGCCGCCAAGGCCGAATAAGCCGGCGTCCCCTCCGTCCGTTTGCATTTCGTTGCAAGTCCGGGCCGGAAGGTTGATGCGCACGGCCCTGTTGCCGTGTACCCTTAGAATCCCCGCGGGCGAGTGCCTCGACGGGGATTCGTCGTTTCCGGAACCCCGCTTTCAACGGACCGTCCGAGGGAAGCACCTCATTGAGGGGCCGGTGACGAATCGTTTAGAATCGACGAAACGGCCGACGGCGGGGACGCCCCGCCGCGGGTCCTCCCTCAAAACGACAAGAATTCAACCCTCGAGAGGATTCAAACCGACATGACCAATCCCGAAACGTCCGCCGGACAGGGCATCGCCGACGCTCTCGGCATCCACCACACCCAGGCCGCCGACACGGCCCCGGGCTTCCAGGAACGCCTCGTCGCCTTCATCAACGACTTCACCGCCCACTGGAGCTGGCAGGACCTGATGTTCCAGGTCCTCATCGTCGCCGTGAGCGTGCTCGTGGGCTACTGGCTGAGCGCCAGGATCCGCACCGCCTGCAGGAAGGCGCTGCCGCCCGCCGCGGATCAGCACCTGGGTGCCTACTTCAAGAGGCTCCTGCTCACGTTCGTCTCCAACGTCTCCTTCTCGTTCGTCTCGGGGTGCGTGCTCGCCATGGGCGCGTACTTCCTCCTGAACGTGATGGGCTATCCGTCCAACTCGATGGTCCTCCTGAGGATCGCCTACTCGGTGTTCTTCGCCTACGCGCTGCTCTGCCTGTGCCTGGGCGGCCTGCAGGTCATCCTCGGCGAGCACGTCATCACGCCCGCCCTGAAGAAGACCTTCGTGATCGGGTTCTGGATCCTCGCCGCGCTTGAGATCGTGGGCATCCTCGGCGACCTGATCGAGTACCTCGACCACGCCGTGATCCCGATCGGCGGCGGCAACATGACCGTGTGGACGCTGATCCTCGCCGTGATCACCGTGATCATCACGCTCGGCATCGCCAACTGGTTGAGCAAGCTCGTCCACCGCTTCGTCTTCGGCATCGAGTCGCTCTCGACGAACATCAAGGTCGCCCTGAACCGCGTCATCACGATCACGTTCATCATCCTCGGCGTGATCATCGCGCTCAGCTCCGTGGGCATCAACCTCACCGTGCTCTCCGTCTTCGGCGGCGCGGTCGGCGTGGGCCTGGGCTTCGGTCTCCAGAAGATCGCCTCGAACTACATCTCCGGCTTCATCATCCTGCTCGACAAGTCGATCAAGATCGGCGACCTCGTGACCGTCGCGGACTTCCGCGGCCGCGTCACCGAGATCAACACCCGCTTCACGGTGGTGAGGAACAACACGGGCACCGAGAACATCGTCCCGAACGAATACTTCGTCACCTCGGCCGTGCAGAACCACTCCTACACGGACGAGTCCACGGTGCAGAACCTCACGATCGGCGTGAGCTATTCGGCCGACGTCCGCCGAGCCCTCGAAATCATGGTCGAGGAGGCCAACCGCGAACGCCCCCGCATCGACACGAGCCGCCGCGGCTGGTCCTACATCGACGACTTCGCCGACTCGAGCATCAACCTCACGCTCGGCTTCTGGGTCAAGGACCCGGCCAACGGAACGGCCGGCCTCAAGACGCAGATCGCCCTGGACTGCATGGAACGCTTCGCCAAGGAGGGGATCGAGATCCCGTTCCCGCAGCTCGACCTCAACGTGCGTCATGTCGACGCGGGCGAAATCCCCGTGCGCGTCAGGATGGACGCCGCCAAGGACAAGAAGGAAGCCTGACCTTCCTCCTCCCGACGCGAAAAAGCCCGGTCCTCCACATGGAGAATCGGGCTTCGTGCAATCCAGGCCCCAATTCCCGAAGTATCTAGGAATCGTGCCTAAAGATTGAGCACAAACCAA